>JAODBN010000216.1 GCA_025463965.1 Acidimicrobiaceae bacterium | reverse complement strand
GACGTGGGGCTCGGGGCCCTTGGCCTCGTACAGACCCAATCCGTAGTGCGACGCGACGCGACCGTAGAAGCGGCGCGTGAGGCCCGCGACCACCTCTGGACTGCCGAGGTCGGTCCAACCGAGCCCTCCCGACACCATCCCGCCGAGATGTCTCCCCGGTCCGACGAGCACCGTCTCGGCCCCGGCCTCCGCAGCGGCGACCGCGGCGAGCACCCCGGCCGCGGTTGCGCCGTAGACGACGACCTCGGCGCTCACCCGCCGGCGTCTTCCGGAACGGCCTGGAGGGCGTTCGCCGACGCGACGGACCCGTAGTAGGCCGCGCTGGCCTTGAGGGTTCGGCGCTGGGTGGCGTAGTCAACGTGCACCAGCCCGAAGCGCTTGTCGTAGCCGAGCGCCCACTCGAAGTTGTCGAGCAGCGACCAGTGGCAGTAGCCGATGACCGGCGCACCCGCCTTGATGGCCCGGGCAACCGCCTCGAGATGGTCGTGGATAAAGGCCGACCGCCGCCCGTCGCGAACCTGGCCATCGGGCCCCGGCGCGTCGTTGTAGACCCCGCCGTTCTCCGTCACGATCTGCTCGACCCCCGGATAGTCCCGGGCCAGGCGCACGAGCAGGTCGTAGAAGGACTCCGGCACGACCTCCCAACCGGCATCGGTCCGGGCCATCCCCGGCGCGGCGTCGATCACCTTCCAGGGAAAGGGCCTCGCGTCGGCGGCGTGGCGGACGACCCGGCGGGTGTAGTAGTTCACGCCGATGAAGTCACAGCGCGCCGAGATCGCCTCGAGATCGCCGGGCTGCACGAAGTCGAGCGGGCCCGTTCGCTCCTCGTAGCGGGCGCGCATGTCGTCGGGATATCGGCCCTTCAAGAGGGGGTCGAGATACCACCGGTTGACGTAGCCGTCAGAGCCCCGAGCCGCCTCGGCGTCCTCGGCCGACGCGCTCGCCGGCTCGTGGGGGAACAGGCTGTGGGCGACGCCGATGCGCGAGCCATCCCCGAGGCCTGCCGCCTCCAGCGCGGCCGCCGCCCGCCCGTGCGCGAGCAGCAGGTGATGACCGACGGTCACCGCCTCGCGCAGGTCCCGGTGCCCGGGCGCGTGCAGGCCGAGCTCGTGACCGAGGAGCGAGACGATCCACGGCTCGTTCTGGCTTACCCAGATCCGGACCCGGTCGCCGTAGGCGGAAAAGCACGCCTGCGCGTACTCCCCGAAGCGCTCGGCGGTCTCCCGGGCGGCCCAGCCCCCCTTGTCCTGCAGGGGGATCGGGAGGTCCCAGTGGTAGAGCGTGACGAGCGGGGTGATGTCGCGCTCGAGCATCGCGTCGATCATCCGGTCGTAGTGCGAGAGGCCCCGGGCCTCGAAGGCTCCGCTGCCGGCGGGCTGGACGCGCGGCCACGCGATCGAGAAGCGGTAGGCATTCAGCCCGATTCCCGCCAGAAGGTCGAGATCCTCGGGATAGCGGTGGTAGTGGTCGCACGCGACGTCACCGGTCCCACCTCCTTCGATCCTGTCCGGCTCGTGGCTGAAGCGGTCCCAGATCGACGGGCCGCGACCGTCCTCGGACACGGCGCCCTCAACCTGGTAGGCGGAGGTCGAAGCGCCCCACAAGAAGCCGTCGGGAAAGGGCGTGGTCATCGGTGCTGGCTCATCGGTGTTCCCTGTCATCGGTATTCCCAGTCATCGGGGGACGGGCGCGAGAGCACCTCCTCGCAGGCGAGGAGCAGCACCCCGACGCTCCAGGCGTGCGAGAGGGTGAGCAGCATCCCCTTGGCCTGAAAGCAGGTGGTCTGGTAGAAGCGCTCGCTCACCATGCCGCGGTAGGCGTCGAAGTCGCCGTCCTGGCGGGCCACGAACTGGCGAAAGCAGGCCAGGGTCTCCTTCGCGCGCTCCCGGTAGTGCGGGTCCGCCAGCGCGGTGGAGAGCTCGTCCATCTCGGGAAGGCAGATCAGGCCGAACGCGTGGAGGTGCTGGTTTGACGGCGAGGCCTGGTCCGCGCCGCGGGTGCGGAACCCGTAGCGGCCGAGCAGGGTGTGCTCGGAGAACGCGACGTCGTAGGTGTAGCGGAAGGTGAGCATCCAGTCCGCCGCCCGCCGCGCGAGCTCGAGCCAGCGCGCCTCGCGCCGGCAGCGCCACAGCGCCAGGTAGGAGATCACCGCCAGATAGCCGTCCTCGGAGGTCGGTGCGAGGTCGACGTCCTCGGGCGCCCCGCACAGGTGCTCCGCCTCGACAAAGCGAGCGAAGTAGCCCCCTGCCGCCTCGGCGACCGCGAGCCAGGCTGGCTCGCCGAGCGGGCCGGCCGCCTCGGCGAGGGGTGCGACGAACGCCAGGCCGGCAGAGCCGCGCCAGTCGAGCACCGAACCGTCGACGGCAGAGAACGCCGCGCCGATCGCCCCGTCTTCGCGCCGGGCGCGGGCCGCCACCTCGAGGTTGGAGCGCACCGCCCTTTCCCAAACCGGGTGGTCCCGTCCACAGGAGCGCTCGAAGACCAGCGCGCGCAGCAAGAACAGCGTCGCGTCCGCGAGGGTGCGGGCGTGCAGGCGGTGCGGCTCGGGGGTCCACCCGATCGACCAGCCGCGTTCCTTGCTCCACTGGCCCCAGAAGGTCCCGCCGGGGGCGAGGTTGCCCGCGATGTTGTCCAACACCGAGGTAGCCGTGGCGCGCCTCTCGTCGTCGCCGGTACGCGCGCCGTGGCGCAAGAGCGCGTACGCGTACGGCGTCCCGCTGACCCAGGAGACGTGCATCGCCTGGCGGTCCCCGCGTTCGCCGAGCGCCTCACGGTCGAAGGCCGCCGTCTCGAGGAGCACGGGCGGGTCGCTGCGGTAGTGCCAGCGCGAGAGCCCCCACGCGGTGAGCTCGGCGGCTTCCTCGATCCCGACCCAGGCCACCTGTGAGAACGGTGTGGTGGGCGACCGCTCGGAGAGGGCTCGCAGCACCGGGGCGTAGGCGTGCCGATCACCTCCGAGCAGGTGGACGCTGAAGGAGAGGTCCCGTTGCTCACCCGGTGCCCAGCGGGCCGTGGCGGCGGTCGGCGGAAGGGCTTGCTCGGAGCCGTCGTAGACGACCGGCTCCTCCCGATAGGGGAAGTCGAGCCACAGGTGCGGGACGCCGTCGTAAAGGCCGAACCCGAGGCCGTTCTCCCCGAGCGGGCCCTCCTCCTCGACGAGGAGGGCGGCGCCCCCCTGGTCGTCCCACGCGAACACCGCGGGGGTCGCCGCCCGGTCACAGCGAAAGGACCAGTAGTCCGACTCGAGCAGCTCGTGGCGCGGAGCTGTCGCGGTGAAGCGCGGGAAGCGCCGGGCGGCGTCCCCGGCGCGGTTCTCGCCGTAGAACAGGCCCGGGATCAGCCATCCCGGATCAACGGTCGCGCCCAGCCGGAGCGCGACGCGAAGGCTGGCCTCGACCGGTGCCGGCGCGTTGCAGGTCGCCGAGAGGTTCGCGCTCCGGCCGCCCGAGACGTCCGAGCCCTCCGGCCCGAGGCGCAGCACGAACGCGAACGACGGCGACTCACCGGCCAGCACGAGGGTGCCGTCCGGCCGCTCGGTGATCGAGGCGACCGGTGCCTCCTCCTGCTCGCCGCCGGACAGCAGCACCGCGCACAGGTGGGGCAGCACCACCACACCCGCGCCGGGTCCCGCCGCTCGAAGCGCGAGCTCGCCGGCCCCGTGCATGGTGACGGGCCCCGGTGGATCAGCGGGCATCCGGCCCGGAGGGATCGTCCCACTCGAGGAGCGAGACCTCGCGCACCAACTCGCCGGGCTGGAGGGGGACGAGGAAGGTCTTCACCTCGCTGGGAGCGAGCTCGACCTCGAAGCTGCGCCCGAGGAGCGCCAGCTCGATCGTGGCCGCAGCGCGCTCGCCGGAGGTCTCGACGAGGCGCAGCACGAGACCGCTGCCGTCCTCGGCCACCTTCACGACGCTCACGACGACCGACCTGTCGCCGCTCGAGCAAAAGGCGCGCGCCGGGGGCAGCTCTCCGGGGTGGAAGTGCTCGAGCACCACGAGGGGCACCTGGTTGAGCTGCTCGGCGAGCCGCACCGTGCCGGCGGAGCGCCAGTCGCCGTCGTGGGGGACAAGGGCGTAGGTGAATTCCTGGATCCCCTGGTCGAGGTAGTGGTACTCCTCGCGCAGCGCGGGGTCGAGCGGCTGCGGGTCGTGCCAGGCGTAGACGGGGCTGCGCGCAGAGGTCATGCCGATCTCCGAGCCGGACACGTCGAAGCCGTGCTTGGAGTCGTTGAGGAGCGACCATCCCGCTCGACGACCGTCGGGAAGCGCCCCGGACACGTCGACCCACGACTGTGCGGGCTCTTCGCTCCCGTCGGCGGGCCGCTCGAGTTGCCCGTAGGGGATCGAGAAGGTGGCCGTCGCGTCGGCGAGGGCGCTTGGGAAGCGCAGCTTCAGGGCGCGCAGTCGCTCGCGCCAGTCGAGGGTGACGCGCACCTCGAGGTGCCGGGCGCGCCGGCCGAGCACGAGACGCTCGGTGAGGCGCGAGGCACCGAAGGTGCTCTCGACGACGAGCGTGCTGCGCACCGGGCCGTCCTCTACGCGGCGCACCGCCGAGCAGGCGAAGCGTCCCGCCTCGTCCTCGTAGGAGCGCACGTCGTGCGACCAGGTGTCGGACGGGTCCTCGAGCACCACCGCGTGGCCGTGTGGAGTTCCGAGCGCGAGCTCGGCGCCGGTGGCCTTGTCTACCAAGGAGGACAGCCAGCCGGTCTCGGGATCGACCACCACGCGCAGGTGGTCGATCTCGAGCACGAGAGCGGCGGGCG
>JAODBN010000208.1 GCA_025463965.1 Acidimicrobiaceae bacterium | reverse complement strand
GATGACCAGCCAGGAGACGTCGATCTGCAGCCGTCCGAGGCCGTGGCGCGCCGAGCGGGGGAAGGCGTGGTGGTTGTTGTGCCACCCTTCGCCGAAGGTGAGCAGCGCCACCACCCAATTGTTGCGGCTCTCGTCCTTGGCCTCGTAGGTGCGCCGGCCAAAGGTGTGGCAGATCGAGTTGACGGCGAAGGTGGAGTGCTCGAAGGCGAAGATCCGCACGAGGCCCGCCCACACCATGGCCTCGAGGCCGCGCGACACGCTGCCGGTGATGGCCCAGCCGAGGAGGAACGGCAGGCCGACCGAGATCGCCACCCACACGAGGTAGAGGCGGTCCACGAGCACGATGGCCTTGTCCTCGTAGAGGTCGCGGCCGTAGAGCTCGCCCCGCTCCATCCCTTTCGTGCTGAACAGCCAGCCGACGTGGGCGTGAAACAGGCCCCGCGTCATGTTCCACAGCCCGGACCCGGCGAGATGCGGTGAGTGCGGGTCGCCCTCCACGTCCGAGCGGGCGTGGTGCTTGCGGTGGTCCGTCACCCACTGGGTGACCGGGCCCTGAAGGGTCATGGCGCCGAGGATCGCGAGCGCCACCCGCACCGCAGGGGCCGCCTCGAAGGAGCGATGGGTGAAGAGGCGGTGGTAGCCAACGGTGATGCCCAGCCCCGTGAGGAGGTAAAGGACGAGGAACAGCACGAGGTCGAGGGGGCGGAAGGCGACGCCCCAAAGGAGCCCTGCAGCCGAGAGGATCCCGCCGGCGGGGACGATCACCGCGACGAGGGTCACGATCTGGCTGACGCGGGAGGTCGCCGTCCGGGTTGTGCCGACGTCGAGCCTGCTGGCGTCGATGCCGGCCGAGGCGTTGGCGGAGGCGTCGAGGGCGGCGGCGGCCGCGTCGAGCGCCTGTTGTGCTCCCGCAACGGCGTCTCCGGCAGTGACCTCGTCACTCGGGCCGGTACGAAGGTCGGTCACGTCGTCTCGCTTCCCTCGCCCACCCTCTGGCAGGCGTAGCCCTCGGTACGGTAGGCGAGGAGGAGCGCTCTGGGCTCCCCCCCGGCCGCTACCAGCACTTCTTCGGCGGCGCGACCGCGCTCGGATGAGCTGAGGTTCTTGGCTGAGCTTACGGAACGCGAACGGTCCACCCGGCGTCGGCCTGCGAGGTCGTTCGCAGCCCGAGCCAGTGCAGCGGCGACCTCGTGGTTGCTCACCAGCAGATCATCGCAGCCGACGAGCTCGAAGCGGCGCGGGGACGCGTGGCGACGATGTGCTCAGATCGCTGGTGGCCCGTTCGCGCCGGGGGCCCCCTCACCAGGACGTGCATCAGCTGAACCGCTGCCGCCTGATCCGGCTCCGCCTGCCCCTGCGCCACCGGATGCGCCCCCGCTGCGGCGGAACCCGTGCCACGAAGATCCGTCGACGCGATCCTCGGGGCCTTGCCCGGGCATCGCCGGACCCGGGACGGCTACGGTGCCCTGGGGCGGGGTGAAAGGTGCGCCGGCGGCGCGCGCCGCGTCCACCACTCCCCGGTCCTTCGCGGGGTACTGGCCGACGGCCGCCGCGAGCATCCCGGAATTCGGCACCCTCAGCACGCCGCCCTCGCTGAACAGGGTCACATAGGTCAGGCTCATGCCGAGGACCACGCCGTCGAACGGGCCGTTGAGCGCACCAGCACGCACCCGGATGTTGTCACCGATGGTGAAGGGCCGGGCGAACTGCAAGACGAAGCCGGCGAACACGTTGGAGAGGCTCTGCTGGGCGGCGATTCCGATCACCACTCCGGCAACCGTGCCGCCGACGAGAAGGTGGCCGGCGTTCACGCCGAGCAGGCCGAGCGTGCCGAACAGCACGACGATGTAGCCGACCGCCGTGACCACGAGGCGGACGGCGCCGCCAGCGGCGCGCGCCGTCCGGGCGGTCATGAACGCACCCAGGCCGTTGGCGAGGCGGCGGGTGGCGAAGATGCCGAAGAAGACGAAGGCGACGGCCCCGCCAGCGGCCAGCACGCGTGGCTCGATCTGGGGACGACCGGCCACCTGGCGGGGATGCAAGGTGCCGGAGGAGCCCACCCCGAAGGCGGCGATGGCGATCGCGCCGTAGACGAAGGCGCGCAGCAGGTGGCGTCGGCCGGCCTTCAGCGTCTCGGGGGCGATGGCCACCCGGTTGCGCTCGCCCTTTCTCCGCCTGACCGGGCTCATACCGCTCCTTGCCTGCCGATTGCCCCGCCGGTCCGTGTCCCGGCGGTCGCACCGATCGCCGCCGGTGCGGACGCGAAGGGTGGGCGGCCCCGCGGCCTGCCCACCCAAGCGACCTTACCGCTCCAGCTTTGCAGGTGGGGCCTCTCGTGCTGGTCACGACCGGCGCGGACACGGCAGGGCCCATCGCACCTATCCTCGACGCGATGGGCGTCCCGTCGCGGCGGAATCGCCCCCCGATGTCGTCCGTCTGGATCTCGATCGAGGTGACGCTTGGCGTCATCCTGCTCGGCGGCGCCGCGCTTGCCGGCTACGCCTTCGTCCATCGGCCGTGGGAGAACCGGCTCGATGTCGCCGGCTTCGCTGCCTTCCCGGCCGTCCCGAACTCGCGTCACTGGCATTTGATCGCCGACATCGGCACCCTGCCGGTGCTGCTCGTCGGGATCGCGCTCTCCATCGCCTTCAGCGTCTGGCGAGACCGCGCACGAGCGCTCGCCTGCCTCGTGGGCCCGATCGCCGCCGTGCTCGTCACCGAGCGAATCGCCAAGCCGCTCGTGGGCCGGGTGGTGACCCCCTTCGGGGGCTTCTCCTACCCGTCGGGCACCGTCACTGCGGCCACTGCGCTGGTCGTGGTCGTCGTGCTCGCGCTGCCACTCATGCTCCGGCCGTTCGCCGCGGTGGCCGGCCTGGCGGTCGTCGCCGCTGTCGGGTGTGCCGTGGTAGCGCTGCGCTGGCATTTTCCGACCGACGCGGTCGGCGGGGCCCTCGTCGGCGCGGGATCGGTCCTCTTCTTGGACGGGCTGCTGCACGTACCCGGGCTCGTCCGGGCGCGCTATCGCCACCCGGACGCCCGTCGCACGAAAACCTTCCTCGCCAGCTGACCCGCTCGTGAGCGCCTCGCACGGCGGCGAGGAGCTGGCGAGGAGCTGGCGAGAGCCTGCCGAGGGCTCGGCCAGTTGTCGGGTTAGCGCCGACGTAACCGCTTGGGGATGTCGGCCGCGAAGGCCCGCTCGACCGCGCTCTCCTCGGCGGCCGACAGCACACTGATGCTCGCCCCCGAAAGACCGCTCGTGTGGGCGAGCACCGCCGCCACGTCGACGACGCGCGCCTTGTGGGCGCTCGCCACCGAAGCGATGACCGCGTTGTAACCGGCGATGGCCCGCTGGAGGGCCGCCGGCGACGGGACGGTCCGCCGGCTGGCGCCGCACAGGCTCGGGTCGAGCAGGCACGCCTGATAGAAGGGCAGGCGCTCGAAGGACGGCACGTTGGCGATGAGAACGGTGGCACCGCTCTTGCCCACCGAGGCGACGAGTGCGTCGAGCGCGAGGCGGTAGGCGGCGAGGGGTGTGCCGTTCAGCAGATCCGCGGTGCTGATCCAGATCGTCACGAGATCGGGGTGCAGGCGAGCACCCACCGCGCGGTCCTCAGCGAGGGCACCGGCGACGGTCTGGCCGGGCTGGGCGAAGTCGTAGAGCTGGCCCGCCGTCCCGAGAACCGAGCGGTACAGCAGCTTCGGCCAGGCGCTTCGTACCGCCGACCTCGAGGAGACCTCTGAGGACTCGATGCCCCCGAACACGACGTCGACCACGGGCGGCTTGGTGACGTTCGGCTTGGCGCCCGATACCGACGCTGCCGTGCCGCACCCGGCGAGGGCGCCGACGAGGGCCAGGGCGCCGAGGACCGCTCCGAGACCGGCGCGCCTCACGCCTCGACCGCCTGTCGGGCGGCCACACGCGCCGCTCGACCTGCCGGGACGGCCCCGGCGAGCACCGAGATGACGGTCGCCCCGAGCACCGCACCGACCGGGATCTGCCAGGCGAGGGTGATCGGCACGCCGGGAAGGCCCTGCGCGATCAGGTAGCCATTCGCGATCGAGCCGATGCCGAGGAAGACGCCGATGCCGAGCGCCACCCCGAGCAGGCCACCGACGAGGCCGAGGAACCCGGCCTCGATGAGAAAGGTCCGCATCACATCGAAGTCGCGCGCTCCGATGGCCTTCATCACGCCGATCTCCCGACGGCGCTCCCGGACGGAGGCGAGGAGGGCGTTGGCGATGCCGAGTGCAGCGATGACGAGCGCCACGGCACCGATCGCGGTGAGGATGATCTCGATCACGTGCAGGTACTTCTCGACGGAGACGATGACGTCTTGTGGGGCGCTGCTCGAGTAGCCGATCGCGGCGATGGCGTTGCGCACGCCCTGGACGTGGCTCAGCTGGTCGGCTTGGACGAGCGCTGCGACGTACGGGGACTTCGGGGCGTCCGAGTCGCCGAAGGCTCGCCCCGCGGCCGTCCAGGCGAAGTCCGCTCGAACGAGCCCGGGGTAGGTAAGCAGCCCGCCCGAGCCCGCCTGCTGGGTCACGACGCCGACGATCTCCGCCGTCGTCCAGCGCAGGCCGATACGAAAGCCCCTTGCGACGACCGAGAAGGCGCCGATCTCGACGTCTGTCCCGACGATCTCGCTGGCTTGTTGCTGGCCGAGGCCGAGATGGGAGAGGTAGCTCAAGGTGACGTCCAGCTCGGTGGTCGAGCGCGGCGAGGGGTAGGTGCCGGCCAGGAGCGAGACGGGGATCGAGGAGCGGTCGGAGAGGTTGATGCCTACGATCGAGTCGTCGAAGGCCGGGACGGCGACGGGACTGGCCGTCCCGCTCGGATGACAGCTTTCGTTGTCAGGCGGGGCCAGGCACAGGCGCGAGCCGCTCGGAGGCGCCGCGGGGGGAACGACGATCACCCGGTCCTGGAGGACCGGGATCACCGCGGTGACGTGGGCGATCCGCCCCATCTGGGCAAGCGCCGCTCCAGTAAGGGCCTTGGCGTGTCCCGGCGTCGGGTTGTCGAGTCCTCCCTGGCCGGGACTTGGCGCGGCGGCCGAGACCGAGATGCTCGAGAGCGGACCCCCGTGAGTGATCTGGTCGAGCACCCGCGTGCGGGCCGTCGTCGCGACGGCGACAAGCGCGGTGAGCAGGGAGGCGGCGAGCGCCACGGAGACCATGGTGAGAAGTGCACGCCCCGGCCGCCGGAGGAGCTCCTTTCCCGCAACGGCGAGCGCGTCACGCCAGCCGATCTCGGTCCACCCCCTCGAGGGCTGTGGCGCCGACCAACTGGCCGTCGACAAGACGCAGGTGGAAGTCGGCGAGCGCGGCGAGGGCGGGGTTGTGGGTCACGACGACAAGGGTCGTGCCCCTCTCGTCGCGAAGCGACTCCAACAGGGCGGCCACCGCCGCCGCGGAGTCCACGTCGAGGTTCCCCGTCGGCTCGTCGGCAAGGATGACTTCGGGCTCATTGGCGATGGCGCGGGCGATCGCCACCCGCTGACGTTCTCCCCCGGAGAGCTCGAAGGGACGATGCTCCGCCCGTCCGGCCAGTCCGACATCGCCCAGGAGCTCGTCCGCGCGGCGTCGGCGAGCGGCTCGGCTCATCCCCCCCAGCGTCAGCGCCAGCTCGACGTTCTCCGACGCCGTGAGGGTGTCGAGGAGCCCGAAGTGCTGGAACACGAAGCCGACCGTCGAGCGCCGAAAGCGCGCCAACGCGTCGCCCGAGAGGCCCGTGAGCTCGGTCCCGCCAACGACGACGGTGCCCGACTGCGGTCGCTCCAGGCCGCCGAGGACCGACAGCAAGGTGGACTTGCCCGAGCCGGAAGGGCCCACGAGCGAGGCGTAAGCGCCTCGCTCCACGCGCAGGCGGACGTCTCGCAGAACCTCGACGGCACTCCCGCGCCGGGCATAGGTGTGCGAGAGCCCCTCGACCAGGATGGTCGGCTCTTGTTCGGCGGCCGTCACGGGCGTCGCCGCCGGGGCGAGCTGTTTCTGACGAGCACGACGGCGTGGCGATTGAATGGCGCGGCCTTGGCAACGACCGGGTGCGCCCCCCCGCTCGGGGCGGCGGGCCGGCCAAAGGGACGCTCGTCGTAGCGGCCGGCATCGATCTCGCTTACGCGGCGGGTGCGAGACACCGACAGCTTCGTAAGGGCGGGACGAGGCGCACTGCGGCGCCGAGCAGGTCGAGGGCGGTCGGCACCATGGAGGCGAGGACGGCGAACACGTCGGTCGCCTCGACGCTCGAGTGGCAGTCGTCTCCGGTGTCACGGTCGGTGACGAGGGCGACCGCGCAGTAACAGATGCCCAGCTCGCGGGCCAGCGCGGCCTCTGGGCACTGGGTCATGTTCACGAGGTCCCAGCCTGCCGACCGGTACCACGCTGCCTCCGCTCTGGTCGAAAAGCGGGGCCCGGAGATGGTGACCACGGTCCCCGTTGGCCGGGCCGAGATCCCCGCCTCCTTCGATGCGGCGACGGCGACCGACCGCAGCTCGGGGCAGTACGGATCGGCGAAGCTGGCGTGGCGGACGGCGTCGCCCTCGAAGAAGGTCTGCTCGCGCCCAGCGGTGAGGTCGACCAGCTGGTCCGGGATCACGACGGAGCCCGGTCCGAGATCGTGGCGCAGCGAGCCGACGGCGCACGGGGCGAAGATCCGGCTCACGCCGAGCGCCGCCAGGGCGGTGATGTTCGCCCGGTAGGGAACGCGGTGGGGGGCGTACTCGTGATGCAGCCCGTGGCGGGGCAGGAACGCCACCGCCCGCCCGCCGAGCTCGCCGACCGTGACGGGGGCGGACGGCGCCCCGAACGGAGTCTCGCCGGCGACGTGCTCGGGCGACGAAAAGAGCGAGGAGAACCCACTCCCTCCGATTATCGCGATCTCAGCCCTCGGCGCGCTGGTGGGCGTCATCTGGCCCTTTCTCCCGGTCGTCGGCGACAAATTGTGGACGGTTGCGCCGGGCGAGGACGAACCGAAGCGCGTAGATCAGCGCCGAGCCCGCGAACAATGACCCGGCGACGACGGCGAAGTTTCCCGCGTACACCGAGGTCGACAGGCCGGTGGCTCTGAGGTACGTCCGTTGCGACAGCCCGAAGACGAGCGGGAAGCTCATCAGCAGGAGGATCCCCGAGATCACGAGCGGTGCGCGGACGTGGTTCCTCAAGGGCACCAGCGGGGGCCTTCCCGAGCGGGGGCGGAGTCGGTGGGAGAGGCGGTCGAGCGCGGTGTAGAGCGGGAACAGCACGAGGTCGTGCGCCACGATCGCGCCCGCGACCCAAAGGAGGATCTCGAGGGGGTGGCCGACGCCGGCGAGGATGGAGATCACGTAACCGGCCAGCGACAGCCCCGCCACCATCGTCAGGAGGTGGCCTGGTCCGCCGCCATAACGCCGCCTGAACAGTGCCAGCCCGGCTCGCCGTGCCGGTGGCCGGCCGACCTCCCCGCCGAAGTTCCCGCCGACCTGGTCGCCGTGCTCCCCGTCGGCGGTCACGACGGGAGGAACCGAAGCTGTTGGACCCACTTGGTGCAGTGCACCCCGGGCGCCCCCGGGACGATGATCCGGGCCGGGAACCCGTGGTCGGGGGAGAGATCCGCTCCGTTGACCTTGAGGGCGAGCAGCGCCGCGGGGTTCCCCGCTTGGTTGCCGGCGAGGGTGGCGGATCGGTACGGACTGCCGGGCGGCTCCAGGGAGACGGCGAGCAGATCGCTGCCCACCTTCGCCCCGGCGAGACGTGCGAGGTCGACGAGGGCCACACCGGTCCACGTCTGGACCGTCGACCACCCCTCGACGCACGCGATCGGAAGCTCGGCGGTGGTCTGAGGCATCGAGAGGAGCTGCGCTCTCGAGAGCTTGACCCGCCGCTGTCCCTCGACCTCGAGGCGCCAGCGGGCCCCGGTGACACGCGGGTCGATGCGGGAGGTCTCGAAGGTGATGTTGACCTCGAAGTCGTTCGGGTCCCGTCCCTTGCGTCGCCCGCGCGGAGCAAGCAGAGCCGTGCCGTGAAGTGAGCGGATCGTCTCGCCGGCGGTCGTAAAGAACACCGTCGCCGAGGCTCCCATGACGAGGCCGATGAGGCCGCGCCGGGAGATCGTCGCGGGCGCAGGGGCCCTGGCCACCAGCTCCCCCGACGTCTCGGGGCGGGTGTCGGCGAGTGAGGTGGATAACTCGCGCCGCAGGCTCCGGCTTCTCAGCGCTTTGACCATTGCCGGGAACTTCACCCACACGTGGATCAAAAAGCCCGACATGAAGGCCCACGCACCGTAGAAGTGGACGTCGTAGAAGTCGAACTTCCACGGGTAGAAGTACTCGATGTCGGCGATACCCGTGGCGAGCTCGAGACCGATGCCGCCGACGAGGAGAACGAGGCTGACGCGCTCGAGGGCGTGCGCCACCGAGCGAACCGGCGGGACCTCGAACAGCTTCGGGATCACCGACCAGAGCTTGGCGAGGATGATCGGGAGGAGCACGAGGCCGAGCGAGACGTGGATGCCCTGGCTGATTCGATAGACCCACGACGGGCTCGACACCCAGTTGAACAGGTAGAAGCCGAGGATGCCGTGCTGAGGCGTGTTGTCGTTGCCGGCAAGCCGAGGGTCGTAGGCGACGTAGGACAACAAGCCCGTGACGAACATGATGGGGATGCCGACGAGCAGCAGCGAGCCGAACACCGAGGTGATCCACGGCCCGCGGATGGGGCTGCGCCAGAGCCGCTGAGTCTTCGCCGCGAGGGCGTCGATCTCGGGTCCGGAGACCACCCGCCGGATGAGCGCCACCGGTCGGGCTAGGCGCAACGCGAGCCGGTTGGCCGGAGCGGGAGCAGGCCGATCACTCAACGGGCACCTCCGAGCAATGTCTCCCGGCGCGAACCGAGGGGGCTGAGGGCCTCGACCAAGGCGCCGAAGCGGGTGCGGGGGATCTCTTGCGCGAGCGCCACGGCGTCGTCGAAGCGGTCGACATCGGTCAGGGTTGGGAGCTCGACGAGCGAGAACCCGAGCTCCTCGAGGCGAGCCCGCTGGGCAGCGCCGGTGTCGTCACCGCTCATCGGCACGCCGGCGAACATGCCGGCGATCGGCCGCCAGAGGGCAAGGGACCACCAGCCGCCGTCGCGGGCCGGGCCAAGGCCCGCGGTCTTCGGGTCGCCGTCGAGCACGCGCTCGAGGCAGCGGTCGAGCAGTGCGCCGGTGACCTGTGGGGTGTCCATGCCGATCTGGATCCCCGGTCCCCCGGCACGCGTCCAAGCGTGTTGCAGCCGCTCGGCGAAGGTGGAACCGTGCTGGGCGAACACCTCGACGTCCGCCGGTATCCAAGGACCGGAGGGCCCCGCCAGGCAGAGCAGGACTCGCTCGGCTGACGAGGCGAGCGCGGCCTCGAGGGTGTCCTCGAGGGCCGCTCGCGCCACGGCCGCCGCCTCTCGGAGTGTCCACGGCGGGCACAGCCGCGTCTTGACCGAACCGGGGATCGGGGACTTCGCCATCACGAGCACATGGGAGCGCCTCACTTCGCGCTCTTGGACCTTCGGACGAACAGCTCGCTTGGCCGCAGGCCGAGGTCGTCGACCTCGTGGAACGCGCTACCCGGGTGCCAGTCCAAGGTGGTCCGCACGAACTGACGACCGATCACGCTGGCAATACCGATCTCATCGCCGGGATCGTCGAGGATCAACGCATTGACCGACGACAGCTGACGGCGCAG
This sequence comes from Acidimicrobiaceae bacterium, assembly GCA_025463965.1. Taxonomy (GTDB): domain Bacteria; phylum Actinomycetota; class Acidimicrobiia; order Acidimicrobiales; family Bog-793; genus JAODBN01. Next base: position 12,402 of record JAODBN010000208.1, on the reverse strand, counting down.
GTTCGCCTCGAGCGCTCGACGAGCAGGGCTCGGGCCCGCACGGATGATGTCGCGGATCGCCTCGCCCTGGCCGCTCGGCGCCTTGCCGGCCTCCTCCGCGTACCAGGGGTGGTTGAGCACGACGACTTGGCCCGGAATGGCACGGATGGCCGAAAGCAGCTGCGCCCCGGCCCTGGCGTCGGCGCTCGTCGGGATCTGGCGAGCGGCCGGATACCACCAGTTGGCGAGCTGGAGCGAGACGCTGGCGGCGACCGCCGCGAACAGAGCCGCTCGCAAGGCGGGCCGGGACCGCCCAAGTTTGGCCGCAGGGGGGGCGCTTCGCGCTGTCGGGGAGGTTCCGAGCGTCCAGCCCCAAGCCAGGCCGCCACCGAGCGCAAGGGCGGCGAAGGCCGGCATCAGCACGTCGAGGTAGCCGCCGACGTGCTGCTGGGACAGCCACGCCGTCGCGAGCAGCCCCGCCGCCGCGGCGCACCAGTAGCCCATGGCGAGGCGATGGTTGCGCCCCGCGAGGCCGGCGAGGACGAGCCCGATGCCGACGATCACGATCGGGTGCGAGTCGTGCCAGAGCGTTCGTGTCCAAAAGTGGCTTGCGTTGTGTGCCACTAACCCCTGGCCCGGCAGCTCCTGAAAGACGTAGTAGCGGTACCAGCCGTGGGTGACGGCGTCCATCACGACGGTGGAGAGGGCGGCGAGCCCTCCGGCCACCCCGATCGCGCTCGAGCCCACCTTGGGCCGCCAGGTCAGGAGAAAGACGAGGGCGAAGGCGACGCCGAGCGCCGCGCTCTGCTTGGTGAAGAAGGCGAGGAAGCCGAACAGTCCCACCACGGCCCCGGCGCGCACGGTCGTCGCGCGCCGGGCCAGGTAGAGCGTCAGCAGGGTGAGGAAGATGAACAGGGAGTCGACGCGGGCGAGGTCGTACCAGTCTCCCGAGGCGTGGAAGGCGGCGGCGAACAGCCCAGCGGCCACGAGCCCGCCGCTCCAGCTCCTCGTCTCCTCCCAGACGATGCGGGCGAGAAGCAACAGCGAGCCGATCGAGGCGGAGAACGAGATCAGCCGCGGAGCCAGAAACCCCACGCCGATGATCTTGGCCAAGGCCGCGGAAACCCAGAAGTACAGCGGCGGGTACGGCCAGGGTACGGAGGTGAGCGACGGCGGCCCGTAGAGATCGTGGCCGTGCACGACACGGTCGACGAGGCCCACCGCGCCTCCCTCGAGCCACTCGAGTTCGAAGTGGTAGCCGATGCGGTGAACGGCGACGAAAAGGTAAAGGCCGATCGGGACCAGGGCGCCGAGGCCGCCGACGAGGGCGACGCCTCTCGTCAGCGGCCGCGTCGCGCCCGTGCGCTCGACCGATGCGCTCGCCCCGGTCGGTCGCTTTGCAGGCCGAACCCGGGTCCACAGCAACGTGGACACGATCGCCGCCCCGGCGCCGAGCGAGCCCCGCAGCGTTCCTGACACCTTCGAGGCGCCGGCGGTGCGCCGCCGGTAGGCGACGTCCATCTCGACGATGCGGCCTCCGCGGCGCGCCGCTCGCGCCGGCAGCTCGGCCACCCACGCGTAGCGCGACCCCCTGATTCCGAGGTCGCGCAGAAGTCCCGCCTCGATCGCCCGGTAGGGCCCGAGCTCGGAGAGCCGGACGCCGTACAGCACGCTCAGCAGCAGCACGGCGAGCGCGTTGCCGAGCCGCTGGTGAGCCGGGAGGCTGCCGGGCTCGGCTCGGGCCGTCCGGGACCCGCACACGAGGTCTGCTTTTCCCTCGAGGATCGGGGCGACGAGGGCCGGGATGTCGGCGGGGTCCATGCTTCCGTCCCCGTCGACGAACACGACGACACGGCTCGCCCGGGCGGCACGTGCACCGGCCAAGCAGGCCCGGCCGTAACCGCGCGCCTCCTCCCGGACCACCCGCGCACCCGCACGGAGCGCCGCCTGGGCGGTGCCGTCCGTGCTGGCGTTGTCGACGACGATCACCTCGGCGTCGAGACAGCCGGGCACTCCCCCGACGACTGCTTCGATGGACCCGGCCTCGTTGTAGGCGGGAATCACGACTGTGCACGACGGCTCAGTAGCGCGATCGGACAGGGGGCGCCTTGTCGAAGGCACAAGAAGGGAATCCAAGGTGGCGAGGGCGCCGGAGAAGACCTGCGGTCGGAGCCCGAGACCGACGCGCAGGTGTCCCTCGTGGCCGAAGAAGGATCCGGGCATCACCGAGACGCCGGCCTGATGGGCCAGTTCGGCAAACTCGACCGAGGACCGACCCAGGTCGAGGGCGGGAAAAGCGACGAGACCGTCCGCGGGACGCGCGCAGAGCGAACCACCCCTGGCAGCGACCCAGGCATCGAGACACGCCAGGTTGCCCTCTGCGAGTTCAGCGAGGGCCGGGTCCGGTCCCGCGCTCAGTGCCAGGGCCGCGAGGTACTGGCTCGGCCCGGACGAGCCAAGGCTCGTGAGGTCGCGCAGCGCGGTGATTCGGCGCGCGAGGTCCGGCGAGGCGGTGGTGAGCCAGCCGATTCGCAACCCGCCGAGCCCGAGCGACTTGCTGACGTCTCCGATCGCGACAACAAAGCCGGCGGCGAACCCGGCGGCTCCGGACACGCTTGCGGCGGCGCGATCGAGCGTTCCCAGAGCGACCTCGTCGACGACGACGGTGACGCCTCGGCGCGCGCACCGGGCGAGCAGGTCCTCGAGCTCCTCGGGCGCGAAGCGCAAGCCCGTCGGGTTGTGCGGTGAATTCAGGATGACCGCGTCGGCGGCCTCGATCGCCTGATCGGAGAACCCGGAAAGGTCGAGACCCGGCGCGCTCGTCCGCCACACCGGCACGGGCCGTACCTGCGCCCCGGCTGCCTGGGCGCAGCGCAGCAGGCCTTCGTAGGCAGGGGCCGCGACGAGGATCGGCCGTCCGGTTCGCGCCAAGGCGGCGCAAGCGAGAAGGAGCGCTTCAATGGCCCCGTTCGTGACCACGACCTCCTCGCTCGCCCGGGCGTGCCCTGCGTCGACGACGGCCTGACGAAGCTCTGATGTGCCCCCGACGGCGCCGTACTCGAGCGAGAGGGACAGGAACGCCTGGCGCTCGCGACGAGAGCTTGCGGACAGGACCTCGGCGATCGAGCGCGCCGGGGCGCCACTCCTTGCCAGATCGGCCATCGGGGGGCGACCGGCGCGGGCGAACCACCGCTCGACATCGGAGGCCGGGGTGCTGCCCAGCCCTCCGATCGCTGCGGGGTCGCTGGCCTCGAACTTGGGCCTCGCCGGGCTTGCCGTCCCAAGGCCGGTCGCGTCGCGCTCGCTGCCGGCGAGATCGGTCCGTGGCACTCAGGTGACACTATGACCGCGCTCCGCCAAAAGGACGGGTACCGACCTTATGGTTTCCTTAAATCAGCCTGTGAGCACAGTTCGTTCACATCGCCGAACGTACGCTTTCGGCGATGGCCACGCGAACCTGCTCGCGCGCGGACGAGTCAACGGTATTCGCCCTCCTGAGCCCCACCGTGAGGCCCGAGCACTTCGTCGGTGAGCTCGTGCGTGTTCGCGCAATGCGCCGCAGGCGGAACTGGCCCGCCATCATCGGGCTCTTTTGCGCGCGTGAACGGCCCATGGAAGTACTGAGGCGTTCGTTCAGGTGCGAGTTGTCGACCACCTTCGCTCTCTCAGAGGCGTCGACGACCGGCTGCGCAGCGGTGTCTTCATGACGCGTGCACTCGTCACGGGTGGCGCCGGGTTCATCGGCTCCCACCTCGTCGACGAGCTGGTCGCAGGCGGCCATGAGGTCGTGGTGCTCGACGCGCTTTCCCCGTCGGTGCATCCAATGCCACCCGACCATCTCAATCCGGGGGCCCGCTATGTAGTCGGCGACGTACGTGATCGCGACGATCTCGACCGCGTCGTGCCAGATGTCGAAGTCGTGGCGCACCTCGCGGCGAAGGTCGGTCTCGAGGCGGGGATCGGCGACGCCACCGCCTATGTCGAGCACAATGACCTCGGGACTGCGACGCTGCTCGAGACGCTGGCACGGCACGAGTTTCGGGGCCGGCTCGTGCTTGCGAGCAGCATGGTCGTCTACGGCGAGGGGCGCTACCGCTGTGCCCTCCACGGAGTGGTCGCACCCGAAACACGCCGGGACTCCGACCTCGCCGCGGGCCGCTTCGAGCCACCATGCCCGCGCTGTGGCGAGGTGCTCGTGCCCGAGGACGTAACCGAAGACGCCCCGCTCGACCCGCGCAACCTGTACGCGGCCACAAAGGTCCACCAAGAGCACCTGGTCGCCGTGTGGGCGCGCCTCACCGGCGCATCGGCCATCGCCCTGCGCTACCACAACGTCTACGGGCCGCGAATGCCCGCCGACACGCCGTATGCAGGTGTGGCCTCCCTGTTCGCGAGCCGCCTACGGGAAGGACTGGCGCCCCTCGTGTTCGAAGACGGCGGGCAGCGCCGCGACTTCGTGCACGTGACCGACGTGGCCCATGCGACGGCTCTCGCACTCCTCGCCGCCCCAGACAACAGCGGAGCGATGAACGTGGCGAGCGGCGCCCCCTGCACCATCGGCGAGGTGGCCGCGGCGCTCTCCCGGGCCTGGTCGAACGGGACCATCGTCCCGCTCGTCACCGGCCGATATCGCCTTGGCGACGTGCGCCACCTGGTCGCCTCGGCGCTCCGGGCCGAGGAGCGGATGGGATTTCGCCCCATGGTGACGCTCGCAGACGGGATGCGGGACCTGCAGGCGCTTGGCGCGACATGATCAAGGCACTTGCCGCCCCTATCCGGCAGACCTGAGCCTTCAGGGATCGTCGCGGGCGCGCCCGGGGTGCTGCAGACGGTTCTCGGCCAGTACGACCATCCAAAGCCAGCGCTCGCACCAGACGTCGTGGCCCCGCCAGGTCGGCTACGCGATCGTGCCCTGGGCGAGCACCGGGGTGGTGGGCCCAGACGTCCCGCCCTCGGGCTCGTTCGTCACCATGAAGGTCTTCATGTTCGGCTCGACGCGCACGGCCACGACGTGTGGCGCCGAGCCGAGCACCCCGAGCGAGACGACGCGCCCGCTCGCGAGGGCCCAGAGCTGATAGGTGCGGCCGCGTGGCAGGGCCTTCATGGCCGTGTTCTCGAAGTAGGCCGTCCCGCCGGGCCGCACGAGCAGTCGCGCGGACGCCGGTGCCCCGCGCTTTGCCGCCAGGGTGACCTCGCGATGGGGCAGGTTTCCGGCCGCGATGAACTGCTGGGCGGCTCCGCCACGTGACAGCGCCGACGAGACCGCGTTGACCTGATTGTTGAGGTCGGCGACCTTGGCCGAGAGGATCCCCACCACGAGGGCGAGGGCGGCCGCTACCGCGGCAAGCGCGTAGACGGGCCGCACGCGGCGCCGGGCCCTCCCCGTGCCGGGGCGGCCGGAAGCGCCCGCCTCCATCCGGGAGAGGTCGAGCGGCGGGGGGGCCGGACGGCTGGCGCCGGCGATCTCGTCGGCGATGCGCTCCCACACCGCCTCGGGAGCCGCCTCCCCGGCGTTGCCGAGCAGGGCGGCCACCTCGCGGTACCCGGCCACCTCGGCCCGACAGCGTGGGCAGCCGGCGAGATGCTCCTCGATGGCCAGCGCTTCGTCCGGCTCGACGGCATCGAGCGCATAGGCCCCGAGCAAGGACTCGAGCTCGCTGTCGTTCATGCGTCGGCTCCCCGGGCAATCGTCGAAGCAAGCTCACGGTGCATCCGTCCGAGACCCGCTCGAATGCGGCTTTTCACCGTGCCCTCCGGCTCGTTCAGCAGGACGGCCACCTCCCGGTAGGAGTGGCCGCCGAAGTACGCGAGCTCGATCGCCCGGCGCTGGTCGAAGGGAAGGGCGCCGAGGACCTGGCGCACCTGGTCCGACACGGCGAGGTCAAAGACCTCCTGCTCGAGGTCGTAGCCGGCCGTCGCAGTGCTGGCGGCCTCTCTCGCCTCGCGGTCGCGCCGGGAGCTCTCCGAGCGCAGCAGGTCGACCGCCCGGCCGTGGGTCTGCGCGAGCAGGAAGGAGCGCAAACTCCCGCGCTCGGGGTCGAAGCGCTCAGGGGCGTTCCAAAGCCGCAGGAAGATCTCCTGGACGACCTCTTCGGCGAGGGCCACATCCCACAGCACCCGACGGGCCAAACCAAAGACCGCCCCGGCGTGGCGACGGTAGGTCTCAGCGAGCGCCTCCTCGTGATAGCGGGCGATCGCGAGAACGAGGTTGGCATCACTTGCCGCCTGCAGGTCCGCTCGCATGTCCGCACTTGTCCGGAGCGAAGCGCTCTCCGGATGACTCGCGTCCGGGGCGCCCCGTGGTCCGGCGTGGTCGCTGCCCGCTTCGTCGGCGTTGAGCGCGTGCCCGTCAGGACCGAGCCCGGGGTCCCGCACGGTCGGCCAGGGACCCCCGGGACCGAACCGACCCTCAGGCGTCTCCGGTTCGGTCGTCGGCTTCGACCTCGATCGGGCCGTACTCCGCCTCGTACTGGCGCAGCTGCTCGACGACGTCCCCGACCCGGCGGTCGTCGCCAGGAGCGCCCCGGCCGGTGCGCGATCGGTAGGCCAGCACTCCGAGCTCCGCGAGCAGCGCGTCGGCCTTCCGCTTCGCCTGGAGTGCCTCGAGTCGGGCTTGGCCCGCCTTTCCGGCTTCTTGGGCCTTCTCGGCGAACTGCCCTGCCTGCTCCTTGAACTTGTCCATCAGGCCCATCACGACCTCCTCGTCGTGGACCGGACGCTCGGCGCCCCGCCCGATGCCCAGGTTAGAGGGCGAGCAGCTCCCGCCACCGGCCCATCTCGGCGAGCGCCTGGGCGGGGGTGCGGCGAAGCACCGCGTCGGGCACCGCGTCGGCAAGCACGCGCTGCTGCCAGTAGTCGTGCCCGGCCCCGGCGAAGAACCGGCGGCGCTCGGCCACGAGGTCGTCGTCCGCCTGGCCGAGGAACCCGAAGGTGGCGAGGGCCACCTCGAGGTCGGCGGCGACCGGAGCCCGGCCGTACAGCGAGGCGCGCCGCATCGCGAGCACCACCCCTCCGGCGAGCACGTCTTCGGCGTGCTCGCTCGGAGCGAGCACCAGTCGGTCGGCGAAGCGCCGAGCGAGGCGCAGGGCATAACCCTGGTCCGGCCCCGGAGAGCCGCTCCCGCGGGGGCGATCCAGGCGCCCGGGGCGGAAGTCGGCCGGGCGATCGGGCAGCCACGACTCGGGGGGCGCGAGGCGGGTCGTCGGTCGGACTTCGTCCTCGAGGGTGATCGGCGCGTACTTGGGCTGGGTCATGGCTGGTCGCTCACGCTACCCGAGGCGAGCACCGAGGCCCGGAGGAGGCCGTGCACGACCCCGTCGACGAGGGCCTGCCACGACGACTCGATGACGTTCTCCGAGACCCCGATGGTCGACCAGCTCCCCTCGCCGTCGGCCACGTCGAGAAGGACGCGGGTGACCGCCCCGGTCCCGAGCGAGGTGTCGAGCACCCGCACCCGGTAGTCGGTGAGGTGGATCTGCTCGAGCTCGGGGAAGTGCTGGCCGATGGCCTCGCGAAGCGCCGAGTCGAGCGCGTGGACCGGGCCGTTTCCCTCGGCGGTGGCCACGACCCGGTCGTCGCCGACCCGTACCTTGACGGTGGCCTCGGTCATCAGGGTTCCCGGGCGAGACCAGGGGTGCACGAGCTGGCCCGGCTCGATCAGGTCGCCCTCGTCTGCCGCACGCCGGTCCTCGCGCCACTCGGTGGTGACCCGGTAGGACTCGATGGTGAAGAAGCGCTCGAGGCCGCCCGCGGGCTCGCCGGCGGCAGCGCGCATCAAGAGCTCGAGGGAGCCGTCAGCCACCTCGAAGTGGTAGCCGGCGTGCTCGAGGCGCTTGAGGGTGTCGACGACCTTGCCCGCCGCCGAGGAGTCGAGGTCGAGTCCGAGCTCGGCCGCCTTGAGGGCGATCGTGGAGCGGCCCGACAGCTCGCTCACGACGACCCGGGTCCCGTTGCCCACCGAGTCGGGCTGTACGTGCTCGTAGGCCTCGGGCACCCGCACGATCGCCGAGGTGTGCAGCCCTGCCTTGTGCGCGAACGCCGCGGAGCCGACATAGGGCCGTTGGGGGTCGAGCGCCACGTTCACGAGTTCGGCCACGTGGCGGGCCACCGGCGTGACGAGCTCCAGGCGGTCGCGAGGGATGGTCTCCACGCCCATCTTCAAGGTGAGGTTGGCGATCGTCGCCGACAGGTCGGCGTTGCCGGCACGTTCGCCGTAGCCGTTGACGCACCCCTGGACCTGGGTCGCCCCGCAGCGCACCGCCACCAGGCTGTTGGCCACGGCGCAGCCGGCGTCGTTGTGGAAGTGCACCCCGAGCCCGCCGTCGATCTCGGCCCGCACGGCCGTCACGACCTCGGCGACCTCGTCGGGGAGGGTCCCCCCGTTGGTGTCGCACAGCACGAGGGTCTCGGCCCCCGCCCGAACCGCCCCGAGCAGCACCGCACGCGAGAAGGCGCGGTCGAGGCGGTAGCCGTCGAAGAAGTGCTCGGCGTCGACGAGCACCCGTCGTCCTTCGGAGCGCAGCAGACGCACAGAGTCCTCGACCATGGCGACGGCCTCTTCGAGCGTGGTCCGAAGCGCGTCGGTCACGTGCAGCGCCGACGCCTTGGCGACGAGGCAGACGACCTCGGTCTCGGCCGCGAGCAGTTTGGCCAGCCCCGGGTCGTCTCGTGCGTCGAGCCCGGCGCGCCGGGTCGAGCCGAAGGCGACGAGTGTGGCGTGGTGCAGCTTCAGCTCGTCGCGCGAGCGCCGGAAGAACTCATCGTCTTTGGGGTTGGCGCCGGGCCAGCCACCCTCGATGTAGCTCACTCCCAGATGGTCGAGCTGCTCGGCGACGCGCAGCTTGTCCTCGACGGTGAGCGACATGCCCTCTTGCTGGGAGCCGTCGCGAAGCGTCGTGTCGTAGACCTCGACCGAGGCGGGAAGCTCGCCCGGCACCCCGACGTGGGCGTGGGCCCCGTGGACCTCCGGCGCGCTGTCCGTGCCGGCCGCCCCTCGCCGGGCCTCAGTCGACATAGTCCAGCCAGTCCTTGTAGCGATCGTCCTCGCCCCGCACGACGGCGAAGTAGGCCTCTTGGATGGCCTTGGTCACCGGGCCGGGACGGCCGTCGCCGATGACTCGGTCGTCGAGCGACGCGATCGGGACGACCTCGGCGGCGGTCCCGGTGAGGAAGGCCTCGTCGGCGACGTAGAGGTCGGTGCGCCGCAGGAGGGTCTCGACCACGTCGTAGCCGAGGTCACGGGCGATCGTGGCCACGGAGCTCGCGGTGATCCCCTCGAGCGCGCCGACGGCCGAGGAGGGCGGGGTGTGCACCCGGCCGCCTCGGATCACGAAGACGTTCTCGCCCGTGCCCTCCGAGACGAACCCGTCGGTGGTGCACATGAGCGCCTCGTCGTAGCCGGCGCGCACCGCCTCCACCTTGGCGAGCGAGGAGTTGATGTACATCCCCGTCGCCTTGGCCGCGGTCGGCATCGCGCGGGAATCGTGGCGCGCCCACGAGCTGACCTTGAGGCGGATTCCGCTCGCCAGGCCGTCCTCGCCGAGGTAGGCGCCCCAGGGCCACACGGCCACCGAGACCTTGCTCTCGCACGGGAGCGGGTTGAGTCCCATCTCGCCGTAGCCGAGGTAGATGAGCGGGCGGATGTAGCAAGCATCGAGACCGCTCGCACGCACGGTGTCGCGCACCGCCTCGTAGAGCTCGTCGACGCTGTACGGCGTGTCCATGGAGAGCACCTTCGCCGAGCGCTCCAGGCGCTGGAGGTGGTCGCGCAGGCGGAACACCGCGGGTCCACGGGCCGTGGCGTAGGCCCGGATGCCCTCGAAGACACCCGTGCCGTAGTGCAGCGTGTGCGTCAGCACGTGCACCTGTGCCTGGTCCCAGTCGACCAGGGCACCGTCCATCCAGATCTTCGACGTCGGAGTGATCGGCACCTCACACCCTCCTGGCGACGGCATCGCCGATCGCCTGCGTGCTCCACTCGCCGCCGGCGGCGGCGATCTCGTCCTGCAGCTCCAGCACTGCCTTCGTCATCCGGGCGGCGGCATCGGTCTCGCCAAGGTGGTCGAGCATCATGGCCGCCGACCGGATAGCGGCGAGCGGGTTGGCCTTCCCGGTCCCGACGATGTCGTGAGCCGCGCCGTGCACCGGCTCGAACATCGACGGCCCGGTCTTTGCGGGGTTGAGGTTGGCCGAGGCGGCGAGGCCGATCCCCCCGGTCACCGCTCCGGCCAGATCGGTGAGGATGTCCCCGAACAGGTTGTCGGTCACGATCACGTCGTATCGACCGGCGTCGGTGGCGAGGTAGATGCTCGCCGCGTCGACGTGCTGATAGGCCGTGGACACCTCCGGGTGCTCGGCGGCGACCTCGTTGAAGGTCCGCTGCCACAGATCACCGGAAAACGTGAGCACGTTCGTCTTGTGCACGAGCGTGACCGACTGGCGCTCGCGTTGTGCGGCGAGCCCGAACGCGAACCGGATGCAGCGCTCGACCCCATGGCGGGTGTTGACCGATCCCTGCGTGGCCACCTCATGGGGGGTACCCCGGCGCAGCTGGCCGCCCTCTCCGACATAGGGACCCTCGGTGTTCTCCCGCACGACGGCGAAGTCGGTCCCGGGGGCGATGGAGCCAGGGACCCCGTTGAAGGGCCGCAGGTTCACATAGAGGTCGAGCTCGAAACGAAGCTTGAGCAGCAGTCCCCGCTCGAGCAGCCCCGAGGGGACGTCGGTCGAGCCGATGGGCGGCCCGATCGCACCGAGAAGGATGGCGTCGACGCCGCGCAGCTCCTCGAGAACCGAGTCGGGGAGCACCTCGCCGCTCGTGAGGTAATGGGCGGCCCCGAGCGCGTAGTCGACGGTCTCGAGCCCTACTCCGGCCGCGGCGACCACCTTCAGGGCCTCGGCCACGACTTCTGGACCGATCCCGTCGCCGCCGATCACTGCGACCTTGTAGCCCGCCATCTCGCTTGCCTTTCCGCTCGATTACGCCGGGCGCACCATCCGCCCCGTGCCGTGACTTCCGTGCCCGCTCCGCCCGGTCCACCGGGCGTCCCCAACCGGGCGAAGCCATGAAAAAAGCCGCCCCGACAGGGACGGCGGAACGACGCACTCCTCGTGGGAATGCGTCGTCAGGTAATTACGATGCTCGCTGCGTTGTACATAACCAGCTGATTCTCCCAAGGCAGCGGGCAGGCGTCAACTGCGCCCCGGGAGAACCGGGTGCAAATACTGGGGGGCGCCTCGCCGAACGGCCCAGAGCGCGCGAGGATTGTGGTGTGTCAGGGCGAGTTCCCGACCGCCGCATCTTGCGGGCTTCGGACGCCGATCGAGACAACACGGTCGAAGTGATCCGTCGCCACGGATCGATGGGACGGCTCCGGGTCGATGAGATGACGGACCGCATTGGGAGCGCGCTCGAGGCGCAAACCCTTGGCCAGCTCGACGACCTGGTCTATGACCTGCCCCGAGAGCCGCTCATGGACGAGCCCGTGCTCGAGCCCCGGCCCCCGCTGTGGCACTACGCAACCCTCTGGGCGCGCGCCGCTCAGCTCTTCGTGCTCAACGTGGCGTGCCTCGGCATCTGGGCCGTCGACGGAGTAGGCGCCCCCCACCACGGGTTCTGGCCCGGTTGGGTGGGCGCGGCCAGCGTCTTCATGTTCTTTCGGAAGGCCAATCGCGTTCGGGCGAGAGAGGACCGTCGGCGGCGCCGGGCGCTCCAGGCCAGGACGCCCCCCCGGGGCCTCTCGGGCTGAGTCTCCACGTCGGCGGATCCGTCGCCGGCCCTCGCCCGACCCGAGAGGCCAGCTCGCGCGCCCGCCAGTTCCGAGCGCCCCTGGCGAGGCGGTAAGTTCGATCGGATGAGCGGAACCCACCTCAGCGCCGAGGCCCATGCACGCCTGGCCGCGGAGCTGGAGGACCTGACCACCCGTGGCCGGATCGACATCGCCCGGCAGATCGAGGCGGCGCGCGCCCTCGGCGACTTGTCCGAGAACGGCGACTACCACGCCGCCAAGGACAGCCAGGGCAAGATGGAGGCGCGGATCCGCCAGATCCAGGCGATGCTCGACTCGGCGGTCATCGTCGAACACGAGGCATCCGACGGCACCGTCGAGACGGGCGCCGTGGTCGCCATCCGCTACGAGGGCGACGACGAGGTCGAGCCGTACCTCGTCGGCTCGATCGAGGAGCGCAGGGAGGGCGTCTCGGTGATCTCGCCGGGCTCTCCACTCGGCCAAGCGCTCCTCGGGCGCCGTGCCGGTGAGACGATCGAGTACGAGGCGCCCAACGGCAAGCTACGGGTCGAGATCGTCTCGGTGGACTGAGGAGCGAGCGCGAGCATGGGCAAGACCTTGTCGGAGAAGATCTGGGACCGCCACGTCGTGCGCGCCGGTGACGGCGCCGCCGAGCCCGACCTGCTCTACATCGACC
>JAODBN010000201.1 GCA_025463965.1 Acidimicrobiaceae bacterium | reverse complement strand
AGGAGGCCGTGGCGCTCGCCGCCGAGCTGTCCCCAGACGTCGTGGTGATGGACGTGCGCATGCCGGGCACCGACGGCATCGAGGCGACCCGGCGCATCGTCGAACGCAACCCGGAGTCGCGCGTCCTCATTCTCACGACCTTCGATCTCGACGAGTACGCGTTCAGCGCGTTGCGTTACGGGGCGAGCGGCTTCCTTTTGAAAGACGTTCCGCCGGCCGAGCTCGCCGATGCGATCCGCGCGGTCGCAGGCGGCGATGCGGTCGTCGCTCCGAGCGTGACGCGCCGGCTCCTCGACACCTACGCGCACCGCCTCCCGGATCTTCGACCCGGGCGTGACCCCGCTGACGAGCCCGGGCTGGCCTCGCTCACCGAGCGGGAGCTCGCCGTGCTCGTCGAGGTCGCGGCAGGCCTGTCCAACCAGGAGATCGCGACCCGCCTGTTCCTCGCCGAGGCCACTGTGAAGACCCATCTCGGGCGCATCCTGTCCAAGCTCGGCCTGCGCGACCGGGTTCAGGCGGTGGTGTACGCCTACCAGATCGGGCTCGTGCGCCCCGGTGCCATCACGGAACCCTAAGGGCAGGCCAGAACGACCCCTACGACCAGAGGATGACCCCGAAGCGGGCCGGGATCATCCCGTGGTGCCTCCCGGCGGGCGCGCTGGTTCCCTAGCATCGGCAAGCGTGACGACGAGCCTCTCGCCTGACCCCTTCCGTCCCGCGCGCCCCCGCACGAAGCCTCGCCGGGCGCTTCCGCCCGCCATCGAGCAGTGGTTCGAGGCGCACGCGCCCGTCGCTGCCAAGGTGCCGGAGATCACGCTCATGTTCTGGATCGTCAAGATCCTCACGACCGCCATGGGCGAGGCCACCTCCGACTTCTATGCCGAGGGCAGCCGGGTCGTCGGGGGCTTCCTCGAGATCGGCCTGTTCGCCCTGGCCCTGTGGCTGCAGTTCCGGACCCGGCGCTACGTCGCCTGGACCTACTGGCTGCTCGCGGTTGCGATCGCCATCATCGGCACCGGAGTGTCGGACACGCTGCACCTCGCCATCGGCATTCCCTATGCCGGCACCACGGCGCTGTGGGCGATCGTGCTCGCCCTGATCTTCTGGCGCTGGTACCGAAGCGAGGGCACGCTGTCGATCCACAGCATCACCACGACGCGTCGCGAGAGCTACTACTGGGCGACGATCTTTGCCACCTTCGCCCTCGGCACCGCGCTCGGCGACCTCACCGGGACCGCCCTCGGGTTCGGCTTCCTCGCCTCCGGGCTGGTGTTCACGGGCTTCATCTTCGTGCCGCTCATCGCCTGGAAGGGCCTCGGGCTCAACTCGGTCGCCGCCTTCTGGATCGCGTATGTCGACACCCGGCCCCTCGGAGCTTCCTTCGCCGACTACTTCGGCCGCGCCCGCTCGCTGAGCGGGGCCGGGGTGGGCTTCGGACCCACCGCAGGCGTGCTCTGCATCGCCGTCGTGGCGCTGGTCAGCTACGTGGCGGTCCGTCGCAACGACGTCCAGCGCCCGAGCGAAGAGCAGCAGCCGACCTGGGCCGAGCGCCCCGTCGAGCGCACAGGGTCTTTCCCGGTGAGCGAGGCCGAGGGCACGACCGGGGCCTGAGACTCCGGGCGCCTCGTCGTCTCGAGCGAGGCCCGTGATCGGCGCTGCATTCGCTTCAGCGGCCGATGCTCTCCTCAGTCGTCAGTGCTCTGTGGCCCTGCTCTCCGTTGGCCAATGCTCTCCGTTGGCCAATGCTCTAGTGGCCAGTGCTCTCCGAGCGGCGCAAACGGCCCCGGTAGGTGGACAGGCCGAGCACGAGCACGATCAGCAGCGGCACCGTCACCACCGCGGCCGCGCGCTCGTGGCGCAGGGCGAAGGCCACGCCGATCACGACGAGCGCGCCGACGAAGAGCTCAGGCGTATCGCCGATGAGGAAGTCCCACCAGAACCGTCCGAAGGCCACGAAACCCCGCCGGATCACGCGAGGCTCCGGCCGGCCGGCTCGCCGGCGCCGACGCTCGTCGGCACCAGCCGCTTGAGCGCCACGCTGCCGACGAAGGCGACGAGTGCGAAGAACGCCACGAGGACCAAGATGGCGAGGTCGCTCCCAGGCCAGTGGACCCCCGCTCCCTCGCCGGTCCAGAAGGTCCCGAAGCTGACGAGCATGATCCCGACCCCCATCTTCAAGGTGTTCTCCGGTACCTCCGAGAGCTGGCGGGCGACCAACGCGCCCACGCCGGCGACGATCACGACCGCGGCGCCCGCCCCGATCGCGGCGAGACCGAGCCGGTGATCGCTCGAGCCCAGGCTGATCACGATCAGCACGACCTCCATGCCCTCGAGGAAAACCCCTTTGAAGGCAACGGCGAAACCGACTGCGTCACGGCGGCGTGGCCCCGCGGGCGTGGCGTCGGCACGTAGCTCGCCGACCGTCCGGGCGTAGATGGCGTCCTCGTCGTGCAGGGCCTTGTGGCCCGACGCCCGCAGGATCGCCTTTCTCAGCCAACCCAGCCCGAGCACGAGCAACAGGCCCCCGATCACGACCCGCAGCACGCTGATCGGCACCAGATGCACGAGGGGCACGCCGACCGCACCGACGATGACCGCGAGGACCACGAGGGCCACCGCGACTCCTTCGAACGCCGAACGCCAGCCGCGCGAGACGCCGGCGGCGACCACGATCGTGAGCGCCTCCACCGCCTCGACGGCGCTCGCGGCGAAGACCGCGAGGACGAGAATGATGGCTGACGTCATGGGCGCAAGCTCCTCGCTTCGGGTTTTTGGGGACGACCGGTTACTTCCACAGCGAGACCTCCATCAGCGGATCAGGAACGGCGAGCGTTGCAGCCAGGGCACCGACCGTTGCTCCGCCGGCCGCGGGCCCGCCTGAAGGCGAAGGCTCGCCGACCTCGCCGACGTCGGCTCCGATCGTACCCGTCTGGCCGAGAGGGAAAACGAGCGACCCGGCGGTATCGACACGCAGCCCGGTCCGCCGCCCCCGCTCGACGCGTTGTTCGGAGAAGATGCCGCTGATCTGGGTCCCGCAGTCCAGCTCGACGGCGTGCTCGTAGCCCCGGCCGCGAAACGCCACGTCGCACACGCGCCCGACGAGGTGGTGTTCCTCGCCGTGAGACGCTGCGAAGTGCACCGCAGTCGGGCGGATCATGAGCACCGCGCGCTCGCTCGAGATGGGCCCGGAGCCGAGCCGCGCACGAATTGGCCGCACGGACGAGCGCGACGTCGGTTCCACCTCGACGGTGCCATCCCCGCGCTCGTCTGAGCGCAGGCGCACGCCGAGCTCGCCCGCGAGCCCAGTAAAGCGGGCGACGAACGGCGTGGCCGGAGAGGCGTACACCACCTCCGGTGCGGCGAGCTGCACCAGCCGGCCGCGCTCAAGGACCCCAACCCGATCGGCAAGCGCGAAGGCCTCGGACTGGTCGTGGGTGATGTAGACGGTCGTGGCGCCGGCCACCCGCACGAGGGAGGAGATCTCGATGCGCATGCGCTCGCGCAGGTCCGCGTCGAGATTGGACAGCGGCTCGTCGCACAGCACGAGCCCGGTGTCTCCGACGAGCGCGCGGGCAAGCGCCACGCGCTGCTGCTCGCCTCCGGACAGTTCGCTCGGATAACGGTCTCCGAGCGCTCCAAGGCCCACCCGATCGAGCATCTCGGCCGCGACCGAACGGCTGTCGCGCTTGGACATCCCGCGTCGCTTCAGAGCGAAGGCGACGTTGTCACGTGCGACGAGGTGGGGCCACAACGCGTAGTCCTGGAAGACCATGGACAGGTTGCGCCGCTCCGGCGGCACGTGCACGTCGCCATCGGCGACCACCGTGTC
>JAODBN010000062.1 GCA_025463965.1 Acidimicrobiaceae bacterium | reverse complement strand
GAGGTGATCCTCACCGATTCGCAGTCGCGAGACGAACTGCGGGAAGCGCTCCAACACGCGCTTGATCGGTCGCGGGAACTCATCAGCCGGTGGGGAGCTGTGCTCACCGGGTCGTCCAGCTTCTCCGAACTCTTCGATCGCCACGTCGAGATGATCGGTCGCATCCACGGGCTCTGGTACTTCTTGGCACACGGCACGCGCCGCGGAAGTCGGTACAGGTCACCTGGATTCAGCCACGCCGATGACTGGTTCATCGACAACCTGCTGTCGATGACCCGCATAGCGATTCAGCTCGAAGATGAAACCTGGGCGCTCGCCCTTCGCGTAGTCCCACCCGACTGGTGGGACAAACGAACGGACGAGCTGGCTGCGCCGGCGCACGCCGTTAACCCGTGAGCATCAAGGGACCACCGGGCAGGCCCCACCTAGGCGGGAAAGTGCCGCGGCCTCGGGGAAGCGTAGGTAGCGCGCGCTACCACGGGCCCGTATTCGATGGACACAATGGAGGATGTGCCCGCCGCAACGCACGTAAACGATTTATAGGCATCTACCTGGACATTTCCCATAACCTTGCCAAGGTGAGGGTCGCGGGTTCGAATCCCGTCGTCCGCTCCAAAACCCCAGCTCAGAGTATATGTTCTTTGCTTCAGACCTTTTGACCATGGTATAGCGCAAGCCAGTCCACGTCGTCACATTTAGCCAGGACCACCCCGCCGAGATGCGCAGCCTCGGTGGCGAGGGCGGCGGCGTCGAGCCGTCCGAATCCAATCAAACAAAGGACCAGTTGAAGGACCCAGCATGGGCCCGACTACATGCTGGGAAGACGTTGCTCGGTCGCCTGGGCCGAGCGGCGGAAGGAGCGAACGTGGCCCGACCTCGTCGAGCGCGCAGGTGTGATTTCGAGTGGTTCGAGGATGCGGTGAGGGCGGAGCAGCGCACGGGTCACTTGGTCATCGCGTAGTGCCAACTCGGCTCCGGGTCCCGGTCGGATCTCGACGTCGCCTGCGTCAGGAACGATTCCGCATGCGGGGCATGCGCCGGCAGCATCGAGATCAGTGCCGCATTCGACATGAGCGAAGAGGCGGCGGCGACCGGCGCGAGGGGCTGCTTCCTGATCGCCCCATTCGGCCAGTGAGTGGAGAATCGGCCAGAGGCTCAGTCCCCGCTTGGTCAAGAGGTATTCGTTGCGACCGGGGCAATACTCGCGTCGTTTGAGCATCCCTTCGATGACAAGGCGATCGAGTCGGTTGGTCAGCACCGCGCGGGGGATGTCGAGGTGGGCCAGAAAATCATTGAAACGGCGTACGCCGAGAAAGCAGTCCCGGATGACGAGGATCGTCCAGCGCTCGCCGACGAGCTCGAGGGCGCGTGCGATCGGGCAGTCCTGGAGTTCGTAGTCCTTTCCTAGCGGCACAACGATCATTCTACCGTATAGGTCTTGTCATTGAACCGATACGGGTTTACCCTAAGTTCAATGAACAGACCTGCCGGACCCGGCGAGGGCAGCTGGGATCGGCTGGCCACAGAAGGAGAACTCCCATGACGGCGACCATGAACGAAACGACTCAACCGCAATTCCGGTCTCTCGAGTCTCCGACCAAGATTGTGAGCGCGGCGAATGGCATCGACTACGCGTTCCGCGAACTCGGGGACGGGGTGGTGCCTCTGGTCCTGCTTCAGCACTTTCGCGGCAATCTCGACTACTGGGACCCTGCGCTGATCGACGCACTCGCAGTAGGGCGGCGCGTGATTACGTTTGACAACTCGGGCGTCGGCGGTTCCAGCGGAACGACGCCGAGCACCGTCACACAGATGGCGCGCGACGCCATCACATTCCTGGCTGCGATCGATCTCGATCAGGTGGACCTCCTCGGATTCTCCCTCGGCAGCTTCATCGCGCAAGAGATCGCTCTGATCCGGCCAGCGCTCGTACGGAGCCTGATGCTGTCCTCCTCGGCACCCAAAGGCGCAGCCGGGATGCACGGGTGGGCTCCCGAGGTAATCGATGCCGTCGGCAAGCCAGATCCCGATCCCGACGGATACCTGCGCGTGTTCTTTGCGGCGTCATCGACCAGCCAACGCGCCGGGCAGGAGACCCTGCAGCGTGTGTTCTCGAAGCGGACCGACCCCGACGAACCGACGGTCTGGCAAACCACACAGCACCAGTACGACGCAGTGTGCGCATGGGGAGAACCGAACCATGCACTGCTCCAGCGTTTGAGCGCGATCGACCAGCCGGTGTTCATCGCCAACGGTGACAGCGACCCCATGATCCTCCCTCACTACTCGCACTTGCTGGCCGGGCTAATTCCGCAGGCGAGCGTGAAGATCTACCCGGACGCCGCCCACGGGTTCTTGTTCCAGCACCACGACGAATTCGCCACGGACGTCAACACGTTCCTCGACGATGTCGCTGTACGGGACGGACGGTGATTTTGGCTTGGATGGTCTCCAGACCCCGGTCGTCGGGGAACCATCCGAACCATCGCTCGTCACTCCTGGTTGGCGGAGCCTGGACGACGGCGACACTCCAATGGAGGCCAAGCGGTCATCGTATTTAGCTCACGAACGCAACCCAGGTTCGGCCGCCGTCCACGTCCAGAACAGTTCACGAACAAATGCTGCCTCGTCGGAGACGAAGTAATCGGTTGCTGATGCAATATCAGGAGATACCTCATGTCTGAACGTCTAAAGGGCAGGGCTGCCCTGGTTACCGGCTCCACGAGCAATATCGGAAAAGCCATCGCAATCCGATTTGCTGCAGAAGGCGCTCGCGTCGTTGTTACCGGGCGCGATGTCGTCCGGGGCCAGGCTGTGCTCGAGGCCGTACATGCGGACGGCGGTGAGGCGACATTCCTGCCCCACGACCTCGACGGATCGGTTGACGGCTCCAAGGAGCTGGCGAAGATGGCGACCAGGGTCTATGGATCTCTTGACATCCTGGTCAATAACGCGGGCATCTACCCGCCGGCAGGCACACTGGCGCTCGATGGGGAGACCTTCGACCGCATCGTAGGCGTCAACGTGAAGGCGCCCTACTTCCTGACAGCGGCACTCGTCCCCGCAATGGTTGATGCGGGTCGTGGCGTCGTGATCAATCTCGGCTCATGGGTTACACGAATCGGCATACCAGCGGGGACCGCGTATGCATCGACGAAAGGAGCGATGGAGACGTTGACCCGGGCCTGGGCTGCGGAGTTCGGCGCGCTGGGCATCCGAGTGAATGCGATCTCCCCGGGCGTCACATTCGAAGGCACCAACCCGGTAGTGGAGGTGGCCGGGCCGATGATGGCGACCACACCAATCGGGCGGCTCGTCAACCCCGATTCAATCGCGCACGCCGCTGTATTCCTAGCCAGCGATGATGCAGTGGACATCCACGGTACTGTCCTCGACGTCGACGGAGGGCGGTCCTCGGTGCACTTTGCCGCTCGATGACTGGGACCCCGTGGGGCGGGCGAGCCCTCGCCATCATGCCTCAGCCTCTTGGTTCGCACGCCCTTCTGGTGAAGCCAGCGACCTGCTCGGGAACTGCATCGAGATGAAGGGTCGGCAACGCCACGAGGAGCGAGTGAGGGGCCATGTTGATCGAGTCCGCGGACGTCAAAGGCGAGAACCAGGGGACCAATGCCCCCCTCCATCACCAACAGGATCGGAGACCACGAGATGACCCAAGCAACCATCCAGATGCAACAACCCGGACCGAAGACGGCCCTCATCACCGGCGGCGGGACCGGCATCGGGCGGTCGGCTGCCGTGGCCCTCGCTGCCGAGGGCTACGAGGTGACCGTGGCCGGGCGGACCGCCGCCACCCTCGAGCAGACCGTCAAGTTGGTCACCCACGCTGGCGGCAGCGCAAAGTGTGTGATCGCCGACGTCCATGACGAGGCAGCGGTCCGTCACGCCGTCGAAGTCGCGGCAGGTGAGGCCGGGCGACTGGACGTGGCCGTCAACAGCGCCGGGGTTGACGGGGGAAACGACTCGCACCCGCTCATCGACTACCCGGTGGAGACGCTCGAACTGATGCTGGCCACCAACGTGCGCGGCATGTTCCTGTCCATGAAGTACGAACTGGAGATCATGTCGAAGCAGGGCTTCGGCTCAATCGTGAACATCTCCTCAGGGGCGGGCCTCACCGGTGTCCCCGGCTACTCGGGCTACGTGGCCTCCAAGCACGCCGAGATCGGGCTGACCAAGAGCGCCGCCCTGGACTACGCAGACCGTGGAGTCCGGGTCAACGCAGTGTGCCCCGGCCTGGTCAACACACCGCTGATCGCCGACATGATGTCCGAGAACCCCAGCATGCACGAGCGCCTCGTGGCCTCACACCCCCTCGGTCGCATCGCCGAGCCCGAAGAGGTCGCGGACGCCATCGTCTGGCTGGCCACCGGCAAGTCCAGCTACGTCACCGGAGTCGCCCTGCCCGTCGACGGCGGCTACCTCGCGGCCTAATCCCACCGACGCGAGGTGCCACTGCCAACTAAGGAACGAAGCGAGGACCCAAGATGAGCGGACAACCTCAAGGACCAGCGCCCACAACAACGATCGGGGGCGAGCTCACCGTCGACGCCATCGGCTACGGCGCCATGCAACTGACCGGACCAAAGGTCTGGGGCGACTACCCCGACCACGACAAGGCGATCGCTCTACTGCGCGAGGTCGTCGCACAGGGCGTGACCTACATCGACACCGCCGACGTCTACGGTCCGCACTCCAACGAAGAACTGATCCGCGAAGCGTTGCACCCCTACCCAGACAACCTGGTGATCGCCACCAAGGGCGGGTTCGTGCGCGGCGGCCCTGAGTACAGCGACATGAGCGCCGTCGGCAACAAGCAGTACCTCCGCCAGGCGGCCTACATGAGCATGCGGCGGCTCGGTCTGGATCATATCGATCTGTACTACCTGCACACCCCGACCATGACCGACGTGCCCTTCGAACAGATTGTCGAGACGCTGGCCGGGATGCGCCAGGACGGACTCATCCGCCACATCGGACTCTCCAACGTTAACGCCGAGCACCTGCAAACCGCCCTGACGATCACCGACATCGCCGCCGTCACGGTCCAGTACAACGTTGCCATCCGCAACGGGGCGGCGGTGCGGCAGATTGCCGAGGACAAAGGGATCGTGTTCTCGCCCTATCACCCCGGCACCGTGCCCGGCGGGCCAGACGGCGAACCGTTCCATGCCGTAATCCACCCGATCGCGCAGCAACACAATGCGACCCCACAACAGATCGCCCTTGCTTGGCAACTACACCGCACCCCGGGATGCCTGCCGATCCCTGGCACCACCAGCGTCGAGCACTTGAAAGAGAACCTCGCCGCAGGCGCCATCCAGTTGACCCAGGCCGAGGTTGACGCCACCACCGGGCTAAGCCCTGAGGACAGCTAACTCGGCCCGCATCTGGAAGAGGAGGCCACCGCAGTGACGCTGAGCGATCTGCTGAATCGGCGGCGTCCGCACCGAGCCGACGCGGCCCGCAACTTCGATGCCATCATCACCGACGCACGCGCCCGATTCACCGACGGTGGCACTGACGTTTCGTTGGACGACATCGCACGTAGGGCTGGCGTCGGCCCGGCGACGTTGTACCGCCACTTTCCCACGTGCGTCTGAGCCAGATCCGATATCGCGGGCGCATCGAATCGCTCCAGCACCGATTAGAACCGAACCCAGGTTGCCGAAAACGCTCGAGCCGTGGAGGTTCTTGATCGCATCGATGCCGCAAGCCTTGCCGAGCTGCGGGCGATTGGTGCTCGATGAGTTGATTCAGAAATAGGTAATGACTGCCAGTGTTTGCCATAGCGATCCCCCAATCTGGACAGAGGCCCTGGATCCCTTCCAGGATGCCGCCGAGGTACCGGCCCGTAGGAGGCCCTGCGCCAACACCGAGATGGTCTACCGCAGAACTTGAGCCCGATTCTGTGTGTTCAGACCAAACGGATGTTGTGCTCGATTGTCTCGATGACGTCGTCCATCTCGCCGTGGAGGGCTTGCTTGGCCAGACTGAGTGTGAACCCCTTGACGGTTTGGGCGGGCACGTGGGCCGGTAAGGACAGCGCGTAGCGGTCGACGAGCACGTCCACCACGACGGGTCCGTCGTGGTGTGCGAGAGCCGTCCGCACGCCATCGCGAACGTCTCCCGGTTCCTCGATGCGAACTCCCTTGGCTCCGCAGGCCTCCGCGATCTTGCTGAAGTCCGGATTCTGGAACTCTGTTCCGAAGGGGATAAATCCCGCCTCTTGCTGCTCGATGTTCACGAAGTCCAGCATTCCGTTGTTAAAGATGACGTGGATGACCGGAGTCTTGCGTTGGACCTCTGTGAGCAGGTCGCCCATCCCCAACATGGTGAAGCCTCCGTCGCCGCACAAGGCGATGCTCTGGCGGCCCGGAAAGGCGAGTTGTGCACCGAAGGCGTTCGGTGAGGCGCTGGCCATTGAGGCCCAGGTGAACGAGCCGAAGAGACGACGCTGGTTCCCGTAGCGGATGTGGCGGGCGGCCCAGATGACTGGGGTCCCGGTGTCGGCGAAGAACATGGCGTCGTCATCGGCGAGCTCGTCGAGGACGGCGGCAACGTACTCGGGTCTAATCGGTTTGATTGTCGGACCCTTGGTGACGTAGTGCTGCAGTTTCTTGTGGAAATGCTCCGACTTCTCGACGTGGATGCGCAGGAACTTGTCATCTGGCTTCCGCTCGAGCATTGGCTCGAGAGCGCTTAGCGTCGCCTTGACGTCGCCGACGACGCTGAGCGCCAATGGGGCGCGACGCCCGAGGTGATTCGGGTTCCGGTCGACCTGAATCGTGTTGACATCTTTGTGCGGGAGGAAGTCGGAGAAGGGAAAATCCGTACCGAGCAATAAGAGAACGTCGGCGTGGTTGATCGCGTCCCAGCAGCCGCCATAACCGAGGAGGCCAGTCATGCCGACGGCGTTGGGGTTGTCGGGCTCCAGCCACTGCTTGCCTTTCAGCGTGAAGCCAACCGGTGCGTTGAGCTTGCGGGCTAACGCTCGGGTCTCCTCCTGGGCGTCCCGGCATCCGTCTCCGCCGAAGATGGCAACCGTTGCCGCTTGGTTGATCAAGGCTGCCATGGCCTCGAGATCGGCGCGCGATGCGGCGCCAATAGTCGCGGGGGGTATCGGAACCCGGGGCGTTCCTGGGGGTGCGTCGGCTGAGGCGACATCGCCCGGCACCGAGATCACCGTCGGTCCCCGCTCCGCGATGGCGATGGTGATGGCGCTGCCCACCACGCTTCGCAGTTGGGCCGGATTGACGAGTCGCCCCACATACAGGGCCGCGGTCGCAAAGAACGAGTAGGGGTTCAGCTCCTCAAGTGCTTCGGAGTCGATCAACGAGGACTCCACGTCGCCGGCGATGGCGATCACGGGAGCACTCTCTTTGCGCGCGTCGAGCAGCCCATTCATCAAATGGACGGCCCCCGGGCCGGCGGTGCCGCACACGGCGACGGGCTCGCCCGTCAGTGACGCGTCGGCGACGGCCGCGAATGCGCCATATTCCTCGTTGCGGACATGGACGAAGTCAACCGAGCCGTTGCGGCGTAACGCGTCGATGGTTGGGTTGAGGGCATCACCAACAATGCCGTAGCAGCGGCGCACCCCGGCCGACACCAACATGTCCCAAAGAGCGTCCGCCACCGTCTTGGCCATTCAAATCCCCTCCCGGTTCGCCTCGATGCAAGGTCTGTACCCCTCTGGTGCCGGTCGCTCACGGTTGGTGCGGCCGATCTGGGAGATCTTCCCCATTACTCTTCGCTCGGCTGGTCGGGCTGGGAGTCGTTACAAGCCGGTCTCACACGACGCCGCAATCCCCTCCTCGTGGTGCATTCCAGAACAAACGTCCATCTGATGTCGTTCGGACTCGCCCCCAAATGATGCCGTTATGGGCAGCGCTGATCTTCACGACAAATCACGAGAGAGGACTCGTAGGCCCGAGTTTCGTTGGTAGAGCGCTCTACGACAGGGTCTTACGGACTAGAGGTGGTGGACAACCGGCAAGACAGAGATGCACGTCAAGAAGCTTGGGCGAATTCAGTAGACCGGGTCCGGAACCTTGCCAAGGTGAGGGTCGCGGGTTCGATCCCGTCGCCCGCTCCAAATGCGGCAGACCCCGTTGCGTCCCCACGACCTCAAGCACTTCGGCGTCGCTCTGCTCGCCCTCGTCGGTGTCGATCCCTCGGAGATCGCCCGACGCGCCGGGCACAGTTCCGTCGCATTCACCTATGACCGGCACGGGCATCTGTTCCCAGAGATCGACAAACAGGCGGCGCAGAAGCTAGTGCGAGTGCGACCTTTAAGTCGCGACTGCCCCTGAACAGGTGCTTCGGGGCGAGCGCCGCCTGGGGATCGTACCGACACGGAAGGGATACCGTCGAGCTGTGGAATCCCCGGAGCTAGTCGTCGCCAGTATTACGGAATGGCGAGCCTGGTTGC
>JAODBN010000167.1 GCA_025463965.1 Acidimicrobiaceae bacterium | reverse complement strand
TACGGCTGCCACCGAGGTCGAGGCGGTCGTAGTCCACCACCTGTGCTCCGTGGCTCTTCGCGTAGCTCTCGATCTTGGTGCCGACTCCAGAGTCGAGCGGGTCCATGATCAGCACGGTCGCACCCTTGGCGATGTCGGCCTGAGCGTCGGCCAGCTGGGTTGCGTCGCTGCCCTGGGCGTTCTGGACGATGATGTCAGCGGCCGGAAGCCCGGCCTTCTGCATCGCTTCCTTCAGGTAGGGAGCGTCGAACTCGGAGTAGCGGGCCGAGGAGACGGTGTCCGGCAGGATCGCCGCCACCTTGCCCTTGCCCTTGGCGGAGATCGCCTTCAGCAGGGACATGGTGGTGAAGCTGCGGTTGAACGTGGTTGCCGAGACGGTGGCGGCGTGCGGCCGCGCGGTCGCCCCGGCCACCCCGGCCACCCCGGCTCCGGTCGCGACCATGCCTGCGGACAGCAGAACGGGCACGACCTTCCGGGCGGATCGGTGGAGCGTCATGTGTTACCCCCCTTGATTGGGTATCGCTGGTCGCGTTCGGAGAGCGACATTCCCGTCATCCCCCACGGCGCGCCAGCCTGAGCTGTAGCACGGTGAACGTTACGAAGCGCTGTATCAACGCCGGCATCAACATTCCGGTTGTGCCGTTAACAAAGCGTTAACACTCTGCCCAGCGGAAGCGGGCGCGATGCGTCCTCAGTCGGCGACGAAGCTGTAACCGAAGCGCGGCTGGGTGAGGATCAGCGGCGCAGAGCCGGGTATTTCGAGCTTGGAGCGCAGTCGGCGAACGTAGACCCGCACGTACTCGGTCTCGGTCGCATAGCCCGGGCCCCAGACGCGCCGCAGCAAGTGGGCATGGGTGAGCAACTTGCCACGGTTTGTGGCGAGCTCTCGCAACAGTGCGAACTCCGTCGGGGTGAGGTGCACGAGCACCCCGGCCCGGCTGACCTGCTGGGCGCCGAGGTCGATCACGAGGTCGTCCGCCGTGATCACCGACGACATCGGCTCGGCCGGCGCGGGGGCGCGGGTGCGGCGCAGCGTGGCCATGATCCGGGCCAGCAGCTCCTCGATGCTGAACGGCTTGGTGAGATAGTCGTCGGCGCCCATGTTGAGGGCGGTCACCTTGTCCCGCTCGCCGCCGCGTGCCGACACGACGATGATCCCGACCGTGGAGCGCTCGCGTAGCTCGCGACACAGCTCGAACCCGTCGACGTCGGGGAGGGTGAGGTCCAACAGCACGATGTCGGGGGATTCGGTCTCGAACAGCTGGAGGGCGCGCTCGCCGTCAGGGGAGACCACTGCGTCGAAGCCGCGAACCGCGAGGTTGGCGCGAATGAGATCGACGATGTTGGGGTCGTCCTCGATGAGGAGCGCCCGGGTCTGGTGGGGGGCCTCCGAGGTGACCGACTCGGGCCCGTTGGCTGTTCCCGCCTCCGCGCCTGCTGCGTTCGTATCGCCCTGATGCTCAGGCATCGACGGGCTCACTGGCGCGGCGCCCTGCACCCTCGATCGGGAGCCGGATCAAAAAGCGCGTGCCCACCTCGGCGGGGAGCAGGTGGATGCTCCCGCCGTGGGCGGCCACGATCGCCTTCGCGATCGACAGGCCGAGGCCGGTGCCCGCCGAGGGGGAGGCCCGGTGCCACGCCTCGAGTGGGGCGGCGAACAGCTCGGGAGGAAGCCCGCGTCCGTCGTCCTCCACGAGCACCTCGACGACTTCGTCGCTGCCGCTGGCGGTGATCTGGACAGTCGTCCCCACTGGGTTGTGGCGGATGGCGTTGTCCATCAGGTTGACGAAGACCTGCTCCAGGCGGTCGTGGTCGGCCCAGATGGCGGGCAGCCCCTCGCACGAGAGCTGCACCCAGGCGGCCTGGCGGGGCACGAGGCACGAGCGAGCCGCGTCGAGTACGAGGGAAAGCTCGCACCAGTCTTCATGCAGGCGGAGCACACCCGACTCGATCGCCGAGAAGTCGAGCAGGTCCTCCACGAGGCGCCCGAGTCGGGCCGACTCCTCGGCCATGCGGGAGAGGAACCGAGTGACCGAGTCGTCGTCCCAGGTGACGTCGGGCTGAAGGAGCGTCTCCGCGTACCCCTGGATGGCGGTGAGCGGCGTGCGCAGCTCGTGGCTGAGCCGGGAGAGAAAGCCCCGCTGCAGCTGGCGCGAGCGGCGGAGTGCCGCGGCCTCCTGCTGGATGATTCCCGCCGCCTCGCGCTCGAGGGCGAGGCGGAACGAGTGAGCGCCGTCGGCCACGAGCGCGGGAGCCACTTCTGGGGCCGAGGACGCCGACCAGCGAGCGAGCAGCACACTTCGCCCGGCGGGGGAGTGGAAGCCGACCGCGAGGCAGACCCCCGCACCTGCCGTCATCTCCTGCACCGTGCCGTCGAGCGCCGGTGATCCGAGCAACTTGCGGCCGACCTCGAGGGCGACCGGCGAAGCCGACAAGTCCTCGGCGCCCTTCCCCGCTCGGACGAGGGTGCGACACACGGCCTCGCCGTCGCGCCCGGCGGTGAACAGTGCGGCCTCTTCGGCCTCGAGCTCCTGGCGAAGCGCGCGAAGCGATGCTTCGAGGCCTTCGGGAACCGGAACCGGCCCGGCGAGGGTCTCGAGCACTTCACGGATCGTCTCGAGCACCCCGTTGCGTGCGGTCACCTCGCCGAAGAGGCGGTCGCGCTCCAGCGCGCTCGCCGCGTAGCCCGCGTAGAGCGTGATCAGGTCGAGCTCGTCCCGCTGTGGGCGGCCGGGGAACGGCCGGAAGACGCTGATCACGCCGATCGGGCCGGCTGAGCCGAGGATGGGCACCGCCCAGGAGCTGCCGATGCGGGCCCTCCCGGCGAGCCCGGGGAAGCTCGCCCAGGTGGGGCTGGTCGCCGCGTTCTCGTCGAGCACCGCCTCGACGCTCCATGCGGCGAGGCCGACCGGGCCACCATCGGGGCCCCGCGTCAGCTCGGCCCATGCGGACAGCAGCGGCTGGGCCAGTCCGAGCGAGGCGACGCACGACAGCCGCTCGCCGTCGAGGCGGTGGATAGCGAGCTGCTCGACGCCGAGGGCTGCCCCGAGGGTGGAGAGGATGAGGGGCAGCGTCGAGGAGCGGTCCGCCGAGGCGAGCTGGTCGACGAGGCCCTGGAGGCGGCTCAGCTGGCGCCGGGCTGTCGAGTCGACCTCCTGACCCGAGATGAGCGCCACCACCTCCTCCGGATGGGTGCGCGCCGGGTCGACATCCCCGACGGTGCGCCCGCCGCGCATCACCACGATCCGGTCCGCCAGGCGGTACATCTGCTCGACGTCATGCGAGATGAGAAGGGTGGTGGTGCCCTCGTCGCGCAGCGAAAGGATGAGCTTTTCGACCTCAGCGGACTCGCTCACGCCGAGCGCAGCGGTGGGCTCGTCGAGCACGAGCAGGCGCGGCCGGTCACGCATCGCCCGGGCGACGGCCACGAGCTGGCGCTGGCCGCCCGACAACGTGCGCACGCTTCGCGAGGTGTCGCGAAGCTGGATCCCCAGCCGCGCCAGCAGTGCGGCGGCCTCAGCGTGTCCCCGTGTCTCGGACGGCAGCAAGAAGCGGCGCTCCCGGCCGAGCAAAAGGTTGGCCGCGACATCGAGGTTCTCGCACAGGGCGAGGTCCTGCCAGACAACTGCCACCCCCTGGCTAGCGACCGCCGCGGGATCCGCGGCGATCGGACGGCCGAAGAGGTCGATCTCTCCGTGAGTGGGTGCCAGCGCCCCGGCGATGCAGCGCACGAGCGTGGTCTTGCCCGCCCCGTTCTCCCCAGCAAGGGCGACCACCTCGCCCGGGCGGATCTCGAGGTTGACACCGTCGAGCACCCGGAGCAGCCCGAAACGAACGACGAGGCGGCGGACCGCGAGCAGCGCTTCGCGGTCGTGCAAGACCGGGACGGCGATCGCGCTCACCACATCATTGTGGTCGCCGTCGGGGCACCCGGAGGGCTCACTCCCGGGCGGGCTCATCGCCGCCGGTGAAGGTCCCGGTCTCCCCGGCCGGGGGCGGCACGGTCGGCGACTCCGGGGGCACGAGGGCGTTGAGCGCGTCGATCAGCTGGCGGAGCCGGCCGTTGCTCGCCCGGTCGAACTCGAGCGCGATCCTCGGGAGCTCCAGGTGGTCGCCGCCGCCGGCCCGTTCGGCGGGCAGGGGGTCGGTCCGCCAGATGCCCTTTTCCGAGCTGATGTCGGCGAATTCGGCCGAGAGCCGCTTGAGGTCCTCGTTGCTCGGCGCATGGCGAAGCCGGATGACCATGACCGAGCCGACGAATCGCCGAGAGTGGTAGTTGCGGTGGAAGCTGAGCAGCTCCTCGATCGCTTCGTCCACATCGTCGGTGATGCGGTAGAGGCTGGTGTCGGCTTGGCTGGCAAGGCCGTGGCCGATCACCTCCTCCTTCACGAACCGCTCGAAGCCGCTCCAGTACTCGCCTCCCGGAGTGTCCAAGAAGACGATCGGCACGGGCTCGGCCTTTCCGGTCTGGAGCAAGGTGAGCAGCTCGAACGCTTCATCGAGCGTGCCGAAGCCGCCTGGCAAACAACAAAAGCCGGTCGACTCCTTCATGAGCATGAGCTTTCGGGTGAAGAAGTACTTCATCTCGACAAGCTTCTCGTTGCTCGCGATGAACGCGTTCGGCTCAGCCTCGAAGGGCAGGCGGATGTTCACCCCGATGGCCATATCCTCGCCGGCGCCCTCGTGGCCCGCCGCCATGATCCCGGGCCCGGCGCCGGTGACGACCATCCAGCCGGCCTCGGCCATCCGGCGGGCGAGCTCGCGGGTCAGCTGGTAGAGGCGGTCCGAGGGAGCGGTGCGTGCCGAGCCGAAGATCGTCACCTTGGGCTCGCCCTGGTACGGGCGGAACATCCGGAACGCGTCGCCCATCTCGCCGATCGCCGTTCCGACGATCTTGAGGTCGAGGCGGTCCGAGCCGTCTCCGGAGAGACGGAGCGAGGAGAGCACCAGCCGGCGGATGAGATCGCGGTTGCGCCGAACCCCGGCCTCGTCCAAGAGCTGTTCGACTTTGTCGGCGACGTCTCCCTCAAAGGGCGCGTCCGGCTCACGCGCCGAACGCATCAGGGCGCCTCGAGCAGATCTCGCGGAAGCGGTGAGCCGGGTAGGTCACCGGCGGCCGGCGGGTCGACCAACCACACGAGACGCTTGGCCGTCACGCGCGCCGCGGGGAGGTCCTCGCCTGCCTGGATCGCGGCGAGCGCAGCGTGCTTGGCGGCGCCGTTGACGGTCATGACCGCCAGCTCGGCGAGGGCGATCCCGCTGTAGGTGAGCGACAGCCGATCGTGCGGGTTGCGTCCGCTCGGGTCGTGGTTCTCGATCACAAGGCGCTCTGGCGGCGCATCGAGCCCGGGAGAGTCGGGAAACAGCGACGCCGTGTGGCCGTCGGGACCCATCCCGAGCTGCATCAGCTGCAAGCTGGGACCCGTCTCGAGCAGCTCGTCTTCGTAGGCCAGCGCTCCGAGGGCGCACGACATCGGACGGAACGCCGCGAGCGTCGCAAGCTTTTCGCCAAGACCCTCGGCGATGCTGCGAGCATTCGAGTCGGGGGAGTCAGGCGGCACGCACCGCTCGTCCACGAAGTAGAGCTCGACCGAGGAGAGATCGTGGATCTGTGCGGCGATCGCCTCGATGCATGCTCGGCCGCCCGACCCGCCGGAGGTGGCGAGGTGGAACACGCCGCTCTGGTGGCGCGCGAGCGCTGCGTCGGCGATCGCGGCGTAGGTCTTCGCGACGTCGTCGACGACGTGGAGCTCGAAACGGCCCGGGGAGTCAGGGCGCTCGCTCACGGGTTCCTCCAGTGCCGGCCGGTGGCCTCGATGAGGCGGTCGGCCTCGACGGGGCCCCAGCTGCCGGCGGGGTAGCGGGCGAGCGGCGGTTCGCCCTCGGCGAAGGACTGCTGGATCGGAGCGACGATCTGCCAGGCCTGCTGGACCTCGTCGCTTCGGATGAACAACGTGGCGTCGCCGGCCATGGCGTCCAGCAGCAGGCGCTCGTAAGCCTCGGCGGTCCCCCCGGGGAAGGCCTCTCGGTAGGAGAAGTCCATTGCGACGCTGCGCACTCGAAAGCTCGGCCCCGGAACCTTGGCCCCGAACGAGAGGCTGATCCCCTCGTCGGGTTGGATGCGCAAGGTGAGGGAGTCCGGCTGCAGTTCGCGGGTCAGCTGGCCGGCGAAGGGCAGGTGCGGAGGGCGCTGGAAAACCATCGACACCTCGGTCTCACGCTTTTTCAGTCGCTTTCCCGTCCGCACGAACAGGGGAACCCCCGCCCAGCGCCAGTTGTCCACCTGGAGGTGCATCGCCACATAGGTCTCGGTCGTCGAGTTGGGATCGACCCCCTCCTCCTCCCGGTAGCCGAGGACTTCCTCGCCGTCTACGACGCCGCGCACGTACTGGGCCCGCACAACGTGGTCGACCTCCTGGTCGACCGAGGGGATGACGACTGAGCGCAGCAGCTTCACCTTCTCGTCGCGAATGGCGTTGGGGTCCATCGAGGACGGGGGCTCCATGAGGGTGAGCGACAGGACCTGCATGACGTGGTTCTGCACGATGTCGCGCAGCGCCCCGGCGCTTTCGTAGAAGTTCCCCCGGTGCTCGACCCCGATCTCCTCGGCCACGGTCACCTGGACGTGGTCGACGTAGCGGCGGTTCCAGATCGGCTCGAAGATGGTGTTGGCAAAGCGCAGGGCGAGGACGTTCTGGACCGTCTCTTTTCCCATGTAGTGGTCGATCCGGAAGATCTGCTCCTCTCGGAAGCAGTCATGCAGGTCGAGGTCGAGCCGGCGCGAGCTCGCGAGGTCGGTGCCGAACGGTTTCTCCACGACGAGGCGGGCGAAGGTGCCCCCGGGTCCCGGGTCGTTGGCCTTGTAGGCGGCGAGGCCGCGCGCGACCGTGGCGAACAGGTCCGGGATCGTCGCGAGGTAGTAGACGCGGTTTCCCTCGGTGCCGCAGTTGACGTCGACCTCCGAGAGCACGTTCGTCAGTCGCCCGAAGGTGTCGAGCTCGGCATAGTCGCCGGCCACGTACCTGAAGCACTGGGAAAGCTCGGCCCAGCGAGGGTTGTCGCGCGCCCCGTCGACCTCTAGGCAGAGCTTTCGGAACTCCTCGTCTCCCATCTCGCGCCGAGCGACGCCGACCAGTGCGAAGTGCTCTGGCAGCGAGCCCCGGGCCGCAAGCTTGGCGAGGGCGGGGAGGATCTTCCTCGAGGCGAGGTCTCCCGACGCCCCGAAGATCACGAGCGCCAGAGGCTCTGGATGGCGGGCGTCCGGCGCCTTCGCCTCGGCCGCCGCACGCTCGAGCGCCGCCTGCAGCTCCGGCTCGATCGGCGGGACGTCGGGGTGGTCGCTCGCGCTCACCGCGGCGTACCTTGCTCGGCAGACGCCCGCTCGACGGCATGTCCCCCGAACTGGTTGCGCAGTGCGGCCAGCATCCGGTTGGAGAACGAGTTCGTCTCGCGCGACTCGAAGCGCCGATAGAGCGACTCGGTCATCACCGGGGCGGGCACGCCACGCTCGACGGCTTCCTGCACGGTCCAGCGACCCTCTCCAGAGTCCTCTACGTAGCCCTCGATGTCCTCGAAGCCCGATCCGGGCCGAAGCGCCAGCTCGGCGAGCTCGAGCAGCCAGGAGCGCACGACGGAGCCGTAGCGCCAGATCGACGCGATCTCGTGGAGGTCGAGGCCGAACTCCTTGGCCGCCCCCATCAGCTCAAAGCCCTCCGAGTAGGCCTGCATCAGGCCGTACTCGATCCCGTTGTGCACCATCTTCACGAAGTGGCCCGCACCGACGGGGCCGACGTGGGCGTATCCACCCTCGGGGGCCAGGTCGCGGAAGATCGGCTCCGCGATCGCGACGGCCTCGTCGGTGCCGCCGACCATCAGGCAGTAGCCGTTCTCGAGGCCCCACACGCCGCCAGAAGTCCCCGCGTCGACGAACTGGATGCCCCTTTTGCCGAGCTCCTCGGAGTAGGGCACCGCCGTCTTGTAGTTGGAATTCCCTCCGTCGATGACCACGTCACCGGATTCGAGGAGGCCAGCGAGGTTGTGCACCGTCTCGTCGGTCGGGGCGCCGGCCGGCACCATGACCCACACGACCCGCGGCGCCTTCAGCTTGGAGACGAGCTCCTGGAGGCTGGCGGCAGTGCCGACGCCCTCGCTGGCGACCTTGCTGCGGGCCGCCTCGCCCGGGTCGAAGCCGACCACCTCGTGCCCGTGCTGAACCAGGCGGACGGACATGTTCGCGCCCATCCTGCCGAGACCAATCATGCCGAGCTGCATGCTCTCCTCCTGGTACCGGGGCCCATGCCGCCGGCTCGAGATCGTTTTCGCGCTGGGACGTTAACCGGGCCGCGACCCGGCTCTCGCTACAGCAGCTCGCTCAGGTCGTCGAGGCTCACCCGGCTGCACCGGCGGCCGTGTGCCTCCAGGCTCTGCAGGTCCCCGATCGCCTGGGCCGAGATCAGCGTGGCGAAGTCGTAGGGCTTGCCGGGGATCGGCAGCTGCGGCGCCGGGCTGCGGCGCACGAGCTGTACCGCCACCACCTCGTTCGGGCCGCCCTTGTGAAGCTGGCCGGTCGAGTGAAGAAAGCGTGGCCCGTATCCGGCGGTGACCGCCATGCCTCCGAAACGGTCTCGGACCTTATGGCGCAGCTGTTCGAGCTTCGCCTCGCTCCCGTACGGCAGGTACGCCTGCAGGCTCACGTAGTCACGCGGCTGCACCGTCTCCTCGAGGTAGTCCCACAGGGCGCCGGGCTCGCTCGTGGGCACCTCTGGGAGCGGCAGGTTCTCGAGCACCCGGTTGGTGTTGGCCTTGGACTCGGCGACGTTCGGCTCGTCGAAGGGATCGATCCCGAGCGCGTGGCCGGCGGCTGCGGTCGCAAGCTCGAAGCGGTAGAACGTCTCGCCCAGCTCGTGGGCCGACGTGAGGGAGACGTCGATCAGGTGCCGGTCTTCGCCTCGCTCCTGTTCGCTCGTCGGCACGGGAACGCATCCGGTTCCCTGCTTGCCGGTGGACTCCGCGATCAGCTGCTCCAGCCAGAGACCGAGCGCCCGCTGAACCTCGGGGACGACGAGGGTGGCCTTGTCTCGTCCCTCCAGCGCAGCGCGGCCCATCTCCAGTCCGAGCCGTACCGCGTCCTCGCCATCGACCTCGAGAACGCGCCCGCACAGCTCGCCGATGTCGTAACCGGCGAGCACGGCGGGCACGAGCCCGAAGTAGGAGAGGACCGAGTAGCGCCCGCCGATGTCGGGGCGGTTCTGGAACAGGCGCCCCACCCCGATCTCCTCGGCCTCGGCAGCGAGCGGCGTCCCCGGGTCCGTGATCACGGCGTAGCGCCGCGGATCGGCTACCCGGCTGCGGGCGTGCGCGAACAGGACGTTCGGCTCGAGGGTCGTACCGGACTTCGAGGAGACGAGCATGAACGCGTCCTCGATCGGGGCCGCGGCGACGGTCTCGGGGTCGGTCGTGTCGCAAACCACGACTCGGCGTCCGCTGCCGCCGAAGGAGTCCCGCACCGACGCCAGCACCTCGGGCCCGAGCGAGGAGCCGCCCATGCCGAGGAGCACCACCGTGTCCTGATCGATCGTCTCAGCCCACTTCGTGAGCTCCTTCGACTCGCGCTCGAGCTCCCGGGGCGAGTCGAGCCAACCGAGGCGGTTCGCCGACACGTTGCCCTCGGGCCACAGCGTCGCGTCCCGAGCAAGGAGGCGGCGGTAGAGATCCTCGGGCTCGAGCGACCCGCTGTCGGTGCTCACTTGGCGCCGAGCGCAGCGGCCTTCTGGCCGAGGCGGTCGATGAGCTCGTCGAAGGACTTGCTGAACGCGGCCACGCCCTCGGTCTCGAGCACGGCGGTCACCTCGTCGATCTTCACACCCACCTCGGCGAGCTCGGCGAGATCGGCTCGGGCCTTGTCGACGTCCTTGTCCACGGTGCGAGCGACCGTTCCGTGATCGTTGAAGGCCTCCACGGTCGGGGCGGGCATCGTGTTCACCGTGTCCGGCCCGATCAGCTGGTCGACGTAGAGCAGGTCGGGATAGGCCGGGTTCTTCGTCGAGGTGGAGGCCCACAGCGGGCGTTGCAGGCGGGCGCCGCGCTCGGCGAGCGCCTGCCACCGCCCGCCAGAGAAGCGCTCCCGGAACAAGGCGTAGGCGAGCTTGGCCTGGGCCACGGCCGCCTTGCCCCGCAGTG
>JAODBN010000059.1 GCA_025463965.1 Acidimicrobiaceae bacterium | reverse complement strand
GGCCTCGAGCGGCTCGCGAGGCAGGCTCAGCAGTCCTGCGAGGACGATGAAGCCGATCACGGGGATGCCGGACCACGCGTCGGCGATGACCACCGAGATCATGGCGACGTGCGGGTCGGCGAGCCATATCGGCTGCCCGAGGCCCACCAGCCCGAGGAAGTAGTCCACCCAGCCATTGGCCCGGTTCAAAAGCGAGCTCCACGCGACGGCGGAGCCGATCGTCGCGGCGAAGAGCGGTAGCGCGTAGATGGCCCGCAGAACGCCGATCCCCCGTATCCGCTGGGCCAGGAGCACCGCAAGCAGCACACCCAGCACGGTCTCGATGCCGAGGGCAAGGCCGGCAAAGATGTAGGTGTTCTCGATCGGTATGGCGTTGTTGAAAAGGCCCGAGAATTGGAAGATGCTCCGGTAGTTGGCGAGCCCGATCCAGTGGAACCGAAAGGTCCCGGGAACCACCACAGTGAAGCTCAGGAACACTGCCGCGAGCATGGGGACGCCCGACACCACCGCCAGCAGAGCAAAGCCAGGAATCGCCGCAAGGCTCAAGAAACGCCGGTCGACCCAGTTGCGCGCCCAGGCTCCGACGCGGACGCCGCCCGAGATCGCGCTCTGCGGGCGGGACTTGGGCAGGACGGGCAGACGAGCGTGAGCGGCCGGTCGCATCAAGCTTTTGGCGCGACGAGTGTCCAAACAGCTCCCTCGCTGGTGAGCGCCTCAACCCTAATCTGGCGGGCCGCGCAAAGAGCCGTCGCGTTAGCTCTTCTTCCGAGCGGCTGCCGGCACCGTAGTGAAGGGGGACACTACGGTGCCGGCGCCGTCAGGACCTCAGCCGGTGGTGGCGGAGGTGACCGTTCTGAGGTAGCCGCGCTGGGCCACCCCGGTGAGCGCGAGGACAGGGACTACCAAGAACAGTGCCGCCGCGGCAAGCGTGCTCCAGTTCGCAGTCTCGAGGCCCACGTAGTTCTGAAGGGCAACGGGAGCGGTCGTGGTGGAGGGCCCGGTGAAGATGAGCGCCCCGAAGTACTCACCCCAAGAGGTGATGGCAGCCAGGATGGTCACCGTCGAAAGGCCCGGCAGGACGAGCGGTAGAAGCACCTTGCGGAAGGCCTGGAATCGGGTGGCGCCGTCGACCCGGGCCGCCTCGTCCAGCGTCACCGGCACGTCGGCGAAGTAGCTCCGCATCATGAACACCACAAAGGGCAGCTCGAAGGTCTCGTAGTAGAGGATGACCGCGAGGTACGACCCGCTGATGTTGAACTTCTGGTAGATCGCGTACAGCGGAACGATGTAGACGAGCGCCGGGACGATGTAGGCGACGATCAGCCAGCCAGTGATGGCGCCGCTGCCGCGAAATCGCGAGCGGGCAAGCGAGTACCCGGCCGGGGTGCCCAGCACGAGGGCAATGCCGACCGACACGAGCATGATGATCACCGAGTGCAACATGTCCGCGACGTACTGGCTGTCCTGACCAGAGATCAGGCTCTGGAAGTTGCCCAGCGTCGGGCGGTACAGGAAGTGCGGCGGAATCAAGAACGCGAGCTGCACCGGCTTGAACGCCGTGTCGACGAGCCAGAAGATCGGCAGCAGGATGAAGGCGGCGCCGAGGATGAGTGCGAGCAGGGTCAGCCCGTTCGCAGTTCGCCTCTTGGCGAGCTTGGACATGAGTCGACCCCGAGACGTCTCGGGCGGCCCTGCAGTGACGACGGCCATCTCAGTCCCTCCTCTTCGAAAGCTTGAACACGATGACCAGCGGGACCGCCATGACGACGACCAGCACGACCGCGAGGGCAGCGCCGAGGCCCAGCTCGCCGAAGATGAAGCTGGTCTGCCAGACGTAGTAGTTGAGAACGTTGGTGGCCAGTCCCGGGCCACCACCGGTGATGATCGAGAACTCGGCGAACTGGCGGAACAGGTTCACGAGCTGGAACAGCACCGCGAACGCGAGAACCGGCCGAAGGCCGGGCAACGTGACGTGGCGCAACACTCGCAGCTCGGAGGCGCCGTCGATCCTCGCTGCTTCGACCGGCTCCTTCGGCAGTGCCAGCAGGCCGGCAAGGCAGATGATCGCAACGATCGGGACCCCCGACCAGGCATCCGCGATGAGGATCGACGGCATCGCGGTATGGGCGTTCGCCAACCAGTTCGGCTGGGGAAGCCCGATCACGCTGAGGAAGTAGTTGACCCATCCGTTCGAGGTGTTGAGAAGGACCCGCCACGTCACCGCAGAGGCCACGCCGGCCACCATGAGGGGAAGCACGAACAGGGTCCGGAAAAAGCCGATGCCCCGCATCGGGCGGGCGAGCATGAGGGCGAAGAAGAGCCCGATGATCACCTCGATCACGATCCCGGCCCCGGCGAAGATCACCGTGTTCTGGATCGCTACAACGGCCTGGTTGTTGTGGATGATCGCGTCGTAGTTGACCAGTCCGGCCCACTTGAAGGTCGGGTTGATCGGGTTGTAGTTGGTGAAGCTGAGGTAGATGCCGATGACAAGCGGCACCGCGACGATGGCGGTGACGACGACCAGGGCGGGCATCGCCGCCAGTATGTAGAACTTCTTGTCGAGGGACGACCGAAAGCGGGCGCCCGCCGACGGACGCGGAGGCTGGGGCCGGACCGCGGCCGCCGTGACGGTGGTCGCCAGGGCCTCTAATTCGGTGACATCGGACATCTTCCCCCCTTTCCGCAAGGATTGTTCGGGGCGCCGAGCAGCCCCGGCGCAGTTCTTTTCGGAACCGTAATCGTCAAACGCTCTCGGGCCAGGGCGAGTCCTCGGCGAAGCGGACCGCCTCGTCGACCTCGGCCACGACCTCGGCGTCGAGCGCCGCGAGCTCGCCGTCTTTCAGACGGCCGGCCTGTGCGAGGACGGCAGCGAAGCGCTCGATCGGGTCCCGTGACGAGCGCCACTCGGCGACCTCCTCGGGCGTGCGGTAGGAGCCGACCGCTTCGCCCGAGCCGTGCCCTGAGTAGCGGTAGGTGCGTGCCTCGATAAAGGTCGGGCCGTCTCCGTCGATCGCCCGTTGACGAGCGGCGGCCGCCACGGCACGGACCTCGAGCAGGTCCTGGCCGTCGACGCTCACCGAAGTCATACCGAAGCCCTCGGCACGGCGCACCATCGACCCCCCACCCGTGACGCTTGCGGTGGGGGTCTCGACCGCGTACAGGTTGTTCTCGCACACGGCGATGAGCGGGAGCTTCCAGGCGGCCGCGAGGTTCATGGACTCCCAGGTCCGACCGGTGTTGATCCCGCCGTCGCCGAAGAAGGCGAACGCACAGCGCGCCTGGTTCCGGAAGTGCGCCGCGAAGGAGTCGCCGAGGGCGATGCCGACAGAGGCGCCCACGATGCCGTTGGAGCCGATGAAGCCGACCTCGAAGCCGGCGAGGTGCATCGAGCCGCCCCGGCCGTGGGAGACCCCAGTGGACTTGCCGTACAGCTCGGCCATCAGGCCATTCGCGGTGATGCCCTTCGCGATCGCGTGGTGGTGACCCCGGTGTGGCGCAGAAACGGTGTCCTCTAGGGTGAGCACCGAGGCGACGCCGACAGCGGTCGCCTCCTGGCCCACCGCCGGGTGGACCCCTCCGGGCACCTTCCCGCGCGTCGTCAGCTGCTCGGCCCGCTCCTCGAAGCGCCGGATCAGCATCATCGTGCGAAGCCAGCTGCGGCCTTCCTCGTCGCTGATCCCGTCAAGCTCGTTGCTCATGACGCCTCCTCGCCGGCTCCGGCCAGCTTGTCCAGGTGCTCGGCGAAGCCGGCGAGCAGCCGCGCTGAGTCCACCCCGTCGTAGCGGCGGTGGTCAGCCGTCAAGATCGCCGTGAAGGACGGCGCAACCACGAGCCCTCGGCCCTCGACCACCGCTCGCTGTGCGATCTGGCCGACCGTGAGGAGCGCCACCTGTCCAAGCGGCACGACGCCGGTGAACCAGTCGACGCCCATCGTCCCGAGATTGGAGAGGGTGGCAAAGGGCGCAGTCGCGTCCGCCGACCCCATCCGTCGAGCCCTGGCTCGCCCCACTGCGGCCTCCCGCTGTCCAGCCAGCTCGGCCGGTGACTTGCTGGCGACACCGCGCAGCACGGGGATCAGCACGCCCCACTCGGTCGCCACGGCGAGCCCCACGTCGGAAGCCTCGCCTACACCTTCGAGGGCATGGCCCAGGGCGGAGACCAAAAGGTCGGTCACCGTCGCCTTGACTCCGTCAGAACGCAGGCGCTCCAGCGCCGCGAGCAGCCCCTCAGCGCGCACCTCTCGCCCTACCGAGAAGTGCGGCACGGTCCGCCAGGACTCGCTGACGAGTTCCGCGGTCGCACGTCGATTGCTCGAATCTGCCGACGCCGCACGTGGAGCCGGTGAGCCGGAAGTAGGGGCCGTCGCCGTCGAGCCCGTGGAGGCCGATGCGGCCGGAGCGCCCGGAGCCTCGTCCACGTCCGCCGTCGGTACGAGCGCCGCCTCGACGGGCTCCTCGACCGGCGCCCCGCTGAGCGCGGAGGGGTCGAAGGGTGGAGGAGCGCTCGGTGCCTCTGCGCGGGCGAGCGCCCGGCGTTGACGCGGGCTCATCGTGTGGGCGCCTCCGGCAGCCTTCGCGGGCACCGGATCGGCGCTCGCGCCTGGCTGTGGCGCCAATGCGCTCGCAGGAGCCGCTGGCTCCTGCGACCCGCCCGGCTCGGTTTCGCCCTCGGCGAGCACGTACGCGACGGTCACTCCCCCGCGCACCCGGTCACCGGCGGCGACGAGGTGGCGCGAGAGGCGGCCCGCGGTGGTGCCGCTCAGCTCGACCGTTGACTTGTCGGTCTCCACGACCGCCACAGCCTCGCCCGCCGCAACTGGATCGCCGGGCTGCTTCAGCCACTCGGCGAAGAGCACGTCTTCCATCGCCATGCCGGAGGCCGGCACGAAGATCTCCTCCACCGTTTTCCTCCTAGTGCAGCGACGGCCCGGCGAGGCTCACCGGGTCCCCCGTACGACCACGTTGCCATGCTCGACCGAACCCGAGCTCAGGTACTCGAGCGAGTCTCCGATCGTCCAGCTTGCGAGGCGCCACGACGAGCGCTCCGAGTAGGAGGCGTCGTGGGGGGTGAACAGCGTGTTCGGCGCGCTCAGCAATGGCGAGCTCTGCGGGAGGGGCTCCTTTTGGAACACGTCCAGCCCCGCCCCGCCGACCTGGCCGCTCTCGAGGGCCGCGACCAGCGCGTCTTCGTCCACGAGGCCGCCTCGAGAGACGTTGACGAGGATCGCACCGGGTCGGAGCGCCCCGAGGAACGAGGCATCGACCATCTTCTCGGTGTCTGGCCCGAGCGGAAGGTGCAGCGAGATCGCATCGGAGCGCCCGAGCAGCTCCTTCAGGTCCTCGACACGTTCCACCCCGGCCGGGAGGGCTCCGGCGGCGGGGTCGTACACCAGCACCTCGGCCACGAGCCCCAAGAGCATCTCGGCGGCCGCTGAGCCGATCCGGCCGCAACCGACGAGGCCGACTACCAGCTCGTCGACGCCCTTCATCGGCGCCAGGGTGAGCCCGCCCGACCAGCCGGCACGCACGTAGGCGTCCGCCTGGGGCAGCTTGCGCTGGAGCGACAGCAACATGGCGACCGCGTGGGAAGCGACCTCCCGGGAGCCGTAGCCCGGCTCGTTCACGACGGTCACCCCGGCGGCCTCAGCCGCCACGAGGTCGATCGAGTCGAGCCCGACGCCGGCCCGCCCGATCACCCGCACGTCAGGTGAGAAGGCCCCAATGTGCTCGGCTCGCATCGGATGGAGCGCCACGATGACCGCCGAGGCGCCCTCCGTCGCCGATGCGACCGCGTCCGGAGTGGAGAGGTCGACGAAACGCAGCTCGGCCACGTCCCCGAAGTGCTCGAGCAACCGTGACCGGTCCGGGAAGGCGGTCTCCGCGACCGCGACGACCGGCTTCACGACGACTGGCCGCGCAACGCGACCACTGACCCCGCAAGCAACCTGCCCATCTGCCCCCCGCTCGTTCGGTAGGCCGGTTTTCCGGCCCCGCGCAATGTTGACAGTAGACGAAGCGAGTCCCGGGCTTCAAGGCGACCACGCGCTTCGGCCCAGCGACCTTCAGGCCGAGAAGAGCTCCGGAAGCTCGGCACGGGCGATCGGCGCCAATGCGGCGGCCTCCGCTTCGGGGACCGAAGAGTAGGGCCAACGCACACGCGTGCCCACCTCTGCCCAGCCCCCGATCCGAGCGAGCGTCTTGTCAAGGGCTGCGTTGGAAAAGCCCCTGGCCTGGATCGGAAAGATGTGGAGCGCGAGGAACTCGTTGATGCGCTTCTCGAGCTCCAATGCCGCCTCGGGATCCTCGCTCATCTGTCGCTCCCAGGCCAGCGCTCCGGCCGGGTTCAAGCACGCGACGTTCGAGTAGGCCCCCGCTGCTCCTTGCTGGCGACCGCTCGCCAGTGCGTGTCCCGCCACGAACACCGCGAGGTCGGGCGCAGCGGCTCGCATCTCCTTGTACCAGTCGGCGTCGCCACCGGCCACCTTGATCCCGACCAGGCCGGGGACCGCCGCGGCGAGGCGTCCGAACTCCTCGGGGTCGCACCGGGTCTTTGCATGAGGCGGGTTGTAGAGGACTAAGGGAACAGGGTCGGCGACTTCGGCCATGCGCTCGACAGCGGCCATCACCTCGCGCGTAGCGAGGGGGAACCAGTCCGGCAGGATGACCTGGATCGCCGAGGGGGCGAGCTCGCGGGCCCGCCGGATCCTCGACAGGCAGATCTGGCCGCTCATCTGGCTGGCCCCGATCTGGAACGGGAGGTTCGCCTTGGTGCAGGCCTGCGCGACGATCTCGTTGACGCCGTCGACCTCGCTCTCCTCGAGCGAGTGGAGCTCGCCTGCGGAGCCGTTCGTGTACAGGCCGGCGAGTCCCATCCCGACAAGGACCTCGACCTCGTCGCGAAGCAGGCCCCACTCGACGGAGTCGTCGTCGGCGAGCGGCAGCAGCACCGCGCCCCAGGTCCCGCGGAGCCGGTCACGGCTCAGTGGTTGCACGTCCCCGCCTAGTGGACGGCGAGCTCGCCGACGCTCACCTCTAGGCGGTCCGCGAGCTGAGTGATCTGCGAGCGGATCTCGGTCGGGATGACGACCCCGCCGGCCCGGCGGGCGGCGAGCGTGCGCTGCTCCACCTCTCCGGGGAGCAGCACCTCGAGCCCCTCGGAGCCTCCTCCGATCCGCTTGGCCTCACGGCAGAACGTCTCGGCCTGCTCGAGGTAGCGGGAGAACGAGACGAAGGCCTCGGGATCGACCGCGAAGATGAGCGTCCCGTTGCCACCCAGGTACTCCGGGTCACAGGACGAGCCCATCCCGGACATCAGCCCCGCCGTCAGCTCGATCAGCATGGACATCCCCGAGCCCTTGTGGGCGCCGAAGGGCAACAGCGCTCCGCCTGCGTAGAAGTCGGCCGGCTCGTTGCTCGGAAGCCCGTTGACGTCGACGAGGCTCCCGGGAGGCGCCTGGCGTCCCTCGGCAAGGGCGATCCTCAACTTTCCCTCCGCGACGTTCGACGTCGCGAAGTCAAGGACCACTTCGCCCGACTCGAGCGGGGCCGACCAGGCAAAAGGATTGGTTCCCATCACGCGCCCGGCTCCCCCGAATGGCGCGACGACGGGCCCGGAGTTGCAGAACGCCATGCCCATCTTGTTGGCCCGGGCGATGGTGGCGGCGTACTCGCCGAGCCGGCCGATGTGATTGCACGAGCTGATGGCGACGGCCGCCACCCCGTGCGCCTCTGCGAGCTCGATGGCGAGCTCCGTGGCCATCCGCGCGGCCGGCTGGCCGAACCCCCAGGAGCCATCGACCGTGGCCACGGCACCCTTGCCACCCGTTCGGGAGGGCCGGCCGGCGGGACGGATCTGCTCGTTGAAGACCCAATCGGAGTACTGAAGGAGGCGGACGATGCCGTGCGAGTCGTGTCCGACGAGGTTGGAGAGGATGAGGGACTCGGCGACGAGCTCGGCGATGTCGACCGGTGCTCCGAGCGCCTGGAGGACGGAGCGGGCGACGCGCACCAGCTCCTCCTCACCGAAATGCGGTTCGGCAGACTCTTCTTTCACGTGCGCTTCCCCGGCGATTGCCATGGTCCCCCCTGCCCGAACGGTGGACGGCGCCCGGCCTCTTGCCGTCCTCGCCTCGCTTGTCCCGCTGACAAACGAGCGTAGTCGATTGTCTACAGTTCGCGATGTTAGTCTCAAAGGCGAATTCCGACGACGGAGGTGGGGGCAGTGACCAGCACGACCGAGGCGAGCCGCGGGACGGCCAAAGGTAGGTGGCTCGAGGGAATCGTGCCGCCTGTGTGCACTCCCCTCACCCCAGACCTCGAGGTCGACACCGCCTCCTTCGAGCGT
This sequence comes from Acidimicrobiaceae bacterium, assembly GCA_025463965.1. Classification (GTDB taxonomy): domain Bacteria; phylum Actinomycetota; class Acidimicrobiia; order Acidimicrobiales; family Bog-793; genus JAODBN01. The sequence goes on along the minus strand of JAODBN010000059.1, from coordinate 9,366 downwards.
CACCTGAGCTTCCAGCTCGAGGCGGGTGTCCACGGCATCTTCGTGCTCGGCTCCTCGAGCGAGGTCGCCTTCTTGACCGACGCCCAGCGGGCGAAGGTGATCGAGGTCGCCGTGAAGGTCGTCGGCGGTCAGGTCCCCGTGCTCGCCGGATCGATCGACACCTCGACAGGGCGCGTGCTGGACCAGGCCCAGCGGGCCAAGGACCTCGGCGCCGACGCGATCGTGGTCACCGCTCCCTTCTACACCTGGGCGCCGCACCGCGCCGAGGTCGAGCGGCACTACCGGATCATCAAGGAGCGCATCGGCCTTCCCCTTGTCGCCTACGACATCCCGATCGCCGTCAACTCCAAGCTCGAGACGTCGCTCCTTCTCGAGCTCGCCTCTGATGGCGTCCTCCAGGCGGCCAAGGACTCGAGTGGAGACTTCCCCGGGCTGCGGTCCCTCATCACCGGCTCGCGCCCCCTCGAAGAGTTCTCGGTGTTCACCGGCTCGGAGCTCGTGATCGACGCGGTCATGCTCTTCGGAGCGGACGGCGCCGTGCCGGGGCTGTGCAACGTCGACCCACACGGATACGTCGCCCTCTACGAGACCTGCAAGAAGGGGGACTGGGCCGCCGCCAAGGAGCAGCAGGAGCGCCTCGTCCGTGTCTTCGCGGTGACGGCCCAGGCCGACCGCTCGAAGAAGGGCCCGAACTCCGCCGGCCTCGGAGGCTTCAAGACCTCGCTCATGCTGCGCGGGATCTTCGACTCCAACGCCATGGGGCTTCCTCAGATCCAGCTCGACGAGAACGAGGTCGCCGGGGTACGGCGTGTGCTCGAGCAGGAGGGTCTCCTCTAGCGGTTGCCGGGGACCATGCTCGCCCGATTCGGATTCGGGCGAGCATGGTTGGCGACGGCGACGCCGCCAACCCTCTTTTGAGTCGCCCGAGCGTCCGTACTGTTGAGCACATGAGCGAGATCGCGCCCTCCTCGAGCGCGCCGCCGGGGAGACGCGCCACGGTGGCGGGAGCTCCGCTCGCGCTCATGGGCGTGCTCTCCGTGCAGCTCGGCGCGGCCCTCGCCGTTCGGCTCTTCCCGCTCGTCGGCACGGTGGGAGCGGTCAGCCTGCGCTTCCTCGGGGCGTCTATCGCTCTTGTGGCCCTCACTCGGCCATGGCGGGTCCGGTGGACCCGGGGCGACGTCCTCGCGAGCGCCCTCTTCGGGATCGTGCTCCTCTCGATGAACCTTTCCCTCTACCTGGCGATCAGCCGGCTGCCGCTCGCGACCGGCATCACCCTCGAATATCTGGGCCCGCTGACCGTCACCCTCGTGACCGCCACCTCGGCGCGCCAGAGGTCTTGGGCGCTCCCGACGGTCGCGGGGATCCTGCTGATCGGCGGCAGCCTCAAGTTCTCCGATGCGGTGGGAGTGCTGTTCGCCCTCGTCGCCGCGGCGTGTTGGGCCTGCTACATCATTCTCAACCAGCGCCTCGGAAGGCGGGGAAGCGGTCTCGCCGGCCTGAGCGTGGCGAGCATCTTCGGCACCTTGCTGGTGCTCCCCGCCGGCGTCACCGTTGCGGGAGCCGCCCTCTGGCGCCCGTCCACCTTGCTGATCGGGCTGGCCGTCGGCGTCTTGTCCTCCGCCGTCGGCTACAGCCTTGACTTCCTGGCACTGCGCCGGCTCTCGGCGGCCGTGTTCGGCGTGCTCACGAGCCTGAACCCAGCGGGGGCGGCCCTCATCGGGGTCCTTCTCCTCAATCAACGGCTGCCGCCGGCACGCCTCGCAGGGATCGCCCTCGTCGTGGCGGCAAGCATCGGGATGACGCTCACCCGCTCGCAACGCCGACCGCCGAAGGCCAGTCCCAGCGCGTCGACAGACGGGGCGGAGGCGGTCTTACCGAGAATCGTCGGCCCCTAGCCATGACGCTCGTCGCGCTCATGCGGCGGGCGGGCCGACCGAGAGACGAAGCCTGGACCGAAGACCGTCAGCTGGACGCGAGGTGCAGCCCTCGGCCCGCCAGGACGAACAGCGCCTCGCCATAGGTCTCCGAGAGGCTCGGGTGCGGCTGGACGAAGTAGGCGACCTCGCCGGGAAGTGCTTCCCAGCGCACCGCCAGGCCGCCCTGGCCGATCTGCTCGGCCACCGCCGGCCCGGCGAGGTGCACGCCGACCACCGGGCCGTCCCGCTCGGCGACCACCTTCGCCAGCCCCTCGGTCTGGCCGAGGATCCGGGCGCGCCCGTTGGCGGCGAAATGGTCGGTGACCGTCACGACGTCCATGCCGGCAGCCCGGGCGGCCTCCTCGGTCAGGCCGACACTGGCGAGCTCGGGATGAGTGTGGAGCTGTCTCGGCACGAGCTCTGGGCGCGTCGGGACCACAGGCTGGTCCGTCAGCTGACGCCCGACCAGCTCTCCTGCCAGCCGGGACACCCCGGCGAGCTGGATGCCTCCCGTGACATCACCGGCGGCGAACACTCCCGGGACGCCGGTGCGCATCCACGGGTCGACCCGGACGAAACCGGCAGGATCGAACGCCACGCCAGCGCCATCGCCGACCGGATCGCCAGCTGGCCGGCGGCCGGCCGCGAGCACGACGAGGGCGGTGTCGAGCTCGCTTCCGTCCTCGAGCAGCACCGAGGTGCCGCTGGCGCTCGGGCGGTGGCCGATCGCCCGTGCGCCCGTTCGAAACTGCACCCCCCGCCGGGCGAGGGTCCGGGTGAGGACCTTGACGAGATCGCGGTCCCAGCCAGCCAGCACGTCGGCACCGGACTCGACGACGGTGACCGCGGCGCCGAGGTGGGCGAGCGCGGACGCCGCCTCACAGCCCGTCTCTCCGCCACCGACCACCACCACCGGAGGTCCCCCAGCGCCGTCGCCCGCAGCCTCGACGAGCTCCATCGAGAGCAGCTCCTCGGCGTGGGCGATCAGCACGCCATCCGGCTCGAGGCCCTCGGGCACGGCCGGTGTGCTGCCGGTGGCAACCAACACCGCCGCGCCGGCCAGGCGCCGAAGCACACCGGACGCCTCAGTCACCTCGACCGTTCGGCCCTCGAGAAGCCGTCCACGTCCCGCAACGAGCTCCGCGCCCAACCCGAGCAGCTGTTCCACCAGCTCGCCACGTCGCTCGTCGACGAGGGCGGCGGTTCGTGTGCGCACAAGCGACCGGTCGATGCGCACCGGTGGCACCCCGACGCCGAAGTCAGCGGCGCGAGCGGCGGTCTCTTGCACCTCGCTCGCCTGGTGGAGCACGGCGCTCGGGATCGATGAGCGGTGCAGATCGCTCCCCCCGAGCCCGCCGGCACCGGACGCCTCCACGAGGGCCACCGACCTGCCGCGGCTGGCGGCCTCGACTGCGGCCGCCAGCCCGGCTGGCCCCCCGCCCAGGACGACGAGGTCGTAGGCCCCGTCGTCCGTGCTCACGGCCGCGGCTCGAGTGCCGGCATGACCCGCTCGGAAAGCAGGTCGACCGTCTCGGTGTCCCGACCGTTGACCGTCACGAGGAAGTACTGCGCCCCTGCCTCGAGCAGGCCCTGGTAGTGAGCGATCGCGGAGTCGGGCGTGGCGAACAGCGGCCCCGTCCGCAGCTTCGCGTCCGGGATCCTCGCGGCCTCTTGCTTTGCCTGGAGCGCCGACTCGGACGGCGCCAGGGTGAGAAGCGGCGTCCAGTGACTGCGCAAGATCGCCTCGTAGGGGCGCCCCTCCTCCTCGCAGTAGCGACGGAGGATGTCGTACTTGCGACGGACGTCCTCGGGCGAAAAGGCGCTCCCCACCCACTCATGGGGCCCGAAGTTGGACATGTCGGCGTGGCGGGCCACCTGGCGGAGAGTGACCTTCTCTCCCCCGCCGCCGATCAGCACCGGAAGGCGCTCTTGGACCGGACGGGGCGACAGCTTGGCGGAGGCGAGATGGAAGCGCTCTCCGGAGTGGGTCACCTCCTCGCCGGCCCACAGGGCCCGCAGGATCGGGATCGCCTCCTCGAGAGCGGCTTGGCGGGCGCGAGCTGGCGGAAAGTCGAGGCCCAGCATCTCGAACTCGGGCACGTCGTCACCGATCCCGAGCCCCACGACAGCGCGGCCGCCGCTGAGGCGGTCGACGTCTGCGGCACCGCGGGCGATCATCAGCGGGTGGTGGTAGAGCACGCAGCTGACGAGCGACATGAGCCGGATGCGCCTCGTGGCCGTGGCGAGCGCGCCGAGCAGGGTGAAGGTGTCCATCGACCGGGTGGGGTGGTCGTTCACCCAGGTCGAGTCGAAGCCCCGCTCCTCCGCGTCGACGACGAACCGGCAGAGGTCCTGCCACTCGGCGAGAAAGGCGGGCACGATCCCGAAGCGGACCTGGCTAGCTGCTTCGGCCACCCACGGGTGGACCGTTGTCGACGTCTCTCCCACGAGTGGGAGAGTCTGGCGGCTAAGCCGTCAACTGTCAACAAAACGGAGCGGGTCGTGCTCCTCTACGGGGCGGTGTTGTCGAGGTTGGCTTGCAGCACTCGCTGGTAGGTCCCCTCGATATGCCCCTCGACGGCGCGGACCGCCTGGGCGCGCTTGCGTGACTTGAGGATCGCCAGGAACTCCTCGTGGTCCGCCCGCCAGGTGGTGGCGAAGTCCGCGCGCAACGCCCCGCGATGGACGAGGTAGAGGAAGATCTGGGAGCGCAGCCCCGTCCAGGCCCGGTACAGCCGCTCGTGGTGGGCGGCATGGAAGACGGCGTCGTGGAAGGCCACGTCGAGTCCCGCCACCGCGGCGCGCGCCGGCGGGGAGCCGAGCCGGTCGAACTGCTCGAGCACCGCGCCGACCCGGGCAAAGTCCTCGTCGGTGGCCATCCGGCAGACCCACTCGACTGCCAGCCGCTCGAGAGCGGTGCGAAGGCTGTAGATCTCGTCGACTTCGTCGAGCGACAGCTGGGCCACGGTGGCGCCACGGTGGCGCTCCATGTGGACGAGGCCTTCCTGGCCGAGGCGCACGAGCGCCTCGCGAACGGGGCCGCGGCTCACCCCCAGCCGTGAGGCCAGCTCCTCTTCGATGAGGCGCTGGCCGAGGTCGATCTCGCCGCCGACGATGGCGTCGCGGATCGCGTCAGCCACCTCGTCGGCGAGCACGCGTCGCCGCGCAGGTCCGAGGGGCTGGGGCCCGAGCTCCGTCTTCAACGCGTCACCTCACTGGTCAGGGCGGACGAGCCGTTGACAGTTTACCCCGGCCACTACCAAGAGCCCAGGACTTCGTACTCAGCGGCCAGCCGGTGCGCAGGAATTGGTGAGCGTGCCGATCCCCTCGATGGTGCAGGCCACTGTCTGGCCGGCGTTCAGAAAGACCGGAGGCTTGAGGCCCTGGCCGACGCCTCCCGGGGTCCCGGTGAAGATGATGTCTCCCGGATCCAAGGTGAGAATGTTGCTCAGGTAGGCAACGAGCTGGGGCACCGAGAACAGGAGATCCGAGGTGCGGGAGTCCTGGCGGAGCACGCCGTCGACCTCGCAGCGGATGGCGAGATCCGGCCTGGTGCCCACCTCGTCGGTCGTGACCATGCACGGTCCGACCGGGGTGGTGGCCTCGCAGGTCTTTCCCTGGAGCCACTGCGAGGTCCGGTTCTGCAGGTCGCGTGCCGACACGTCGTTGCCGACGGTGAACCCGGCGATCGCCGCCTCGGCCTCGCTCTCGCTCGCGTTGCGGACGGTTCTGCCGATCACCGCAACCAGCTCGACCTCCCAGTCGAGGCGCTCGGAGATGGCCGGCATCTGGATCGGCTCCCCGTCCCCGATCAACGAGCGCGCGAACTTGGCGAACACCGTCGGGTACTCGGGAGCCTCCGCGCCTACCTCCTCGATGTGGAGTCGGTAGTTGAGGCCGATGCACATGATCTTCGACGGACGAGGCACGAGGGTGAGCACGGTGACGTCATCCGCGGCCACCTCTTGCTGAGGTCGTCCGGCGAGCGCGCTCCAATCCTGCTCCGCCAGCAGCGCTCCGAGGTCTGGGGCGCCCAACAGCCCGACCCGATCCTCGTTGAGCACCGCCGCGCGGCTCTCACCCTCGTAACGCACGGTCGCCAGGCGCACCTGTCCCCCTCTCAACCGGGTCTCGCCCCGGGTTCGACCAACTTGTACATTGTCGACAGTAGTCCGCTGTCGGCGGGCGAGTCGTGAGCGATCGGGGGAAGGGCCGTGGGGGAACAGGCAAGCGCGTCGAAGAGCGCGTCGCAACTGTGGCACGAAATCCGCGAAGCCGAGGTCGTGCCCGGCACGATCTCATGCTGGTGGCTGTACCAGGCGGGTCTCGCCTGCAAGGCGCCAGACGGCGCCGTCTTGCTCGTAGATCCCTATCTGAGCGACGCGGTCACCCGTTCCTACGGCCTCGCTCGGGCGGTGCCCGCCCCGCTCGACCCCGCAGAGGTGGAGGTCGACGCGGTGCTCGCCTCGCACGCGCACGAGGACCATCTCGATCCCGACGCGATCGAGCCCTTCGCCAGCCACCCCCGCACCCGGTTCGTGGGACCCCCGACGGCGATGGCGAAGGTGACCGCGAAGGGCGTCGACCGATCGCGCACCACGGCACTTGTCCCGGGCGACGAAATCGAGGTCGGCGGCCTCACCGTCCGCGCCGTGCACGCCCGCCATGTCTTCGCCCTCGAGCCGGCAGAAGACGCGATCGGCTATCGCATCAGCCACGGCGACGTCAGCGTCTACCACTCTGGCGACACGGTCTATGACAGCGACATCGTGCCGGACACCCTGGGGGTGACCGCCTCGTTCATCGCCATCAACGGGACCGCGGGCAACATGAACGCCCACGAGGCGGCCATGCTCGCCTGGCGCCAAGGCGCCAAGGTGGCGTTCCCGTTCCACTACGGCCTGTGGCAGGACGCCGACTACGGGGAGGGCGCCACCCTCGATCCGGGAGCGTTCTCCGACACGCTCGCCCGCCTCGGAGGCGATGGCACTTCGCAGGTGCTCCGCGTCGGCGAGCGCGTGGTCATCGGCCCCGAGGGCGTGCGTCCCTGATGGACGGGCGGCCCGCGCTACGGAGAGATCCGTGAGCGCGATGCCGGTGGTCGTGGTCGGCGCGGACGCCTTTTACGATTCGCCCGCCGTCGCGCAGCACTTCTCCGGCAAGGGAATCGTGCGCTACGAGCAGATCGTCACACCCGAGCAAGTGGCCTCGGCGACCGCCGATGCCGGAGCGGTCGTGGTCGCCGGCCACGTGCTGAGCGCCCCACTGATCGCAGCGCTCGGCGACGGGGTTCGGGTCATCGGCAGGACCGGCGTCGGGGTCGACACCGTGGACCTCGACGCGGCCAGGTGCCGCGGGATCGCCGTTTTCAACGAGCCGGACTACGGTTCCGTCGAGGTCGCGAGCCATGCGATCGGGATGATCATCGCGTTGCAGCGCAAGTTCCTCCTCGCCGATCGCTTCGTGCGCGGGGGCTGGAACGGGAGCCACGGCCTCGCCCCGATCAAGCCGCTCGACGAGCTGCGCGTCGGCGTGATCGGCTCCGGCCGGATCGGCCGCGCGACCATCGCGAGACTCTTGCACCTCGTGGGCGAGGTTCTCGTGTACGACCCGCTGGCGCCGGAGGTTCCTGAGGGCGCCGAACGGATCGCCGAGCTGGACGATCTGCTCGTGCGTTGCGATGCCATCACCCTCCACCTTCCGCTGACGGAGAGCTCTCGGGGGATGATCGGACGACGCGAGCTCGAGCTCCTGCCGCCGGGCGCCGTGGTCGTCAACGTCGCGCGCGGTGGCATCCTCGACGAGGCGGCGCTCGCCGACCTGCTCACCTCTGGTCACCTCGCAGGCGCCGGCCTGGACGTCTTCGTCAATGAGCCGCTGCTGCCAGGCGACCCCATCCTCGCTGCCCCGAACACGATCCTCACCCCCCACTGCGGCTCCTACTCCGAACGAGCGATGTGGCGCCTCGGCACCTGGACCGTGGGTGATGCGATCTCATTCTTGACCACCGACCGACTCGTGCACGGCAACTTCGTCGTGCCGCCGGGCGGAGGTGCTGGCGGATGACGGGCGCGCGGAACGATCCCCGGGCTCGGCCGGCGCCTATGGGCGCATCCCGGGTGAAAGGAGCGCTCCGATGAGCGACAAGGCCGTTTGCGTGGTGGGCGCGGGCTCGTCCGGCATGACCGCCGTCAAGGCGCTGCAGGACGCCGGGATCGGCTTCGACTGCTTCGAGCGGACCGGGGTGATCGGCGGGAACTGGGCGTTCGGCAGCCCGGCGTCGGCCGCCTACCGGACGCTTCACATCAACAGTTACCGCAAGGACATGGCGTACGCCGACTACCCGATGCCGAAGACCATGTCGGACTTCCCACACCACCTCGAGATCGCTGAGTACTTCAACGCCTACGTCGACCACTTCGGGCTGCGCGAGAAGATCACCTTCGACACCTCGGTCGAGCACGCGGAGCCCCTCGAGGACGGCGGCTGGCGGGTGACGCTGTCCGACGGGCGGGTGCGCACCTACGACACCTTGGTGGTCGCGAGCGGCCACCACAGCGACGCGCGTTGGCCCGAGCCGCCCTTTCCCGGACACTTCGACGGGCTGCAGATGCACGCCCACGACTACCGGGACCTCGCCCAGCTGGAGGGCCACGACGTCGTCGTGGTCGGGATCGGCAACTCGGCCATGGACATCGCCGTCGAGTCGAGCTACGTCGCCCGCCACACCTACCTCTCGTCGCGCCGCGGTGCTTACGTGATCCCGAAGTACATCCTCGGTCGGCCCGCGCTGCCCATCCCGATCTGGCTGCCGTGGCAGATTCGCCAACGGCTCTTCCAGTGGGTGCTGCGCCTCGCCGTGGGCCCCGTCGAGCGCTACGGGCTGCCCCGACCCGAGCATGGGATCCTGCAGGCGCACCCGACCGTGTCCGACACCATCCTCAGCCGGCTCACCCACGGCGCCATCGTGCCGAAGCCGAACATCGCCGAGCTCGCCGGCCACGAGGTGCGCTTCGTCGACGGGAGCGCCGTCGAGGCGGACGTCGTCGTCTACTGCACCGGCTACAAGATCACCTTCCCCTATTTCTCCGAACAGGTGCTGGCGGCAAAGGACAACGACCTGCAGCTCTACGCGCGGATGTTCGCGCCGGACCGTTCCGACCTCGTGTTCATCGGCTTCGTCCAGCCGTGGGGCTCGATCATGCCGGTCGCTGAGGCGCAGTCCAAGGTGCTCGCCGACTACCTGACCGGCCGCTACGCACTCCCGAGCCCGCCGGCGATGGCTCGTGCCATCGCTGCGCAGAAGGCAGCGCTCGCCCGCCGCTATGTGGCCTCCAAGCGCCACACCATCCAGATCGACATGCCGGTCTACCTGCGCGACCTCGCGCGCGAGCGGTCGGCCGGACAGCGCAGGGCCGCGCACTCCTCGCGAGGGCTGCCGGTTCCGGGG
>JAODBN010000110.1 GCA_025463965.1 Acidimicrobiaceae bacterium | reverse complement strand
ACGACATCGGCCAGAGGGTGGAGCCGTAGTAGTTCGTCGTGTTGGAGGAGTACTCGTAGTCGAGCCGCCCACAGCCGTGCACCTTGGCGACCCGTTCCATCATCGAGGTCAGCTGGGTGAACTGGTTCCAGCCGGGCTTTGCCTGGTAACCCTCGTAGTTGAAGGCGATCCAGCCTGGCGTCTCGTTCTGCGAGCTCACCGGAAGGTGGAATCCAGGCAGCACGCCGACAAAGAGCGCCACGACGGCGACGGTCGCCAGGCCGCCCACCAGCGGGGTGACGATCGCCCCCCAGTCCAAGCGCCGTCCTCTGGCCCCGAGCACCGCGCGCCCGAACTCCCCGACGGCGTAGGCGGCGAGCAGCGCCGTGGCGAGGAACCAGAAGGGAAGCCACCGGGCGTTGTAGACGAGCCCGGAGGGCAGGTAGAAGAAGGCGAGCAGGTCGGCTGCTGCGACCACGCCGAGCACGATCGCGAGACGGTCCCGATTCACCAAGCCGATCAGGAGCCCGATGACCGCTAGGGCCTGGATGGTGACCTCCGCCGAGTTCGGCAGGAAGTTGGGCTGAAAGCCCGTGACACGGCCGTATCCCATCGAGGCCGAGTAGTGCAGCGACCCGGCGAAAGGGAGGAGCCAGAAGGCCGCGAGCAGGGCCCCTGTCAGGCCGACCGAAGCCAGCACATGGAGCGGCTGGGGCAGCCGGTTGCGCACCCACCGCCTGGCGGCACCGAGGCCCCGCATCGGTGGCTTCGCCTGCATCCGGGCGGCAAATCGCAGCGCTCCCGACCGCCGGTCGCTCGCCGCCGCGGTGAGGAGGATGGCGACGCCCGCGCAGAAGAGCGCCGGAACGACATGGCTGAGGAGCGTGAGGGCGAACAAGAACGCCGCTAGCCAGCGCAGACGCCCCGTTCGCAACGATCTCGCATAGACGCCGAGAAAGACCAGCCCGATCGCCACCGACAGGCTGAAGGAGAATTCGCCCGCCATCGTCGAGGTGATGTTGCCGCCGTCGATCGTGTAGGAGGAATTGAAGAGGAAGGGGAGCATCGCGACAGCCATGAGCGCCGGTACCGGGCGACGGAACCCCGCCAGTGACCCGAACGCCCACGCCGCGATCGGCATGAGCACCGTGCCGAGGACGGAGACGAGCTTGAAGGCGACCGCGAAGGAGAAGAACCCGGAGAGCGCAGCGGTGATCACCGCGGGGAAGGGGAAGTAGAAGACGTAGAGCGGAAACCCCCCGAACCACTGGGGGTCCCAGCCGGACAGCTGTCCGTGTGGCAGCAGGTGGTGGATGAAGTAGTAGACGGCGACGACGTGTGCGGCGTTGTCGCCGCCGACGTCCATGTTCTGGTTGAAGAGCAAGTCGGGGCGAAGCTGGCCGATGACGAAGGCGGTGACTCCTGCCACGACGACGAAGGTGGAGGCAGCCCCCGACGCAGCCCACCGGCGTAGCCGCTCGCCCGAGATGCCGCCGTGACCGCCACCGGGTCCACCGGAGCGCCCGGCGCTGTGCCTGCCGAGACCACGTCCCGGGGAGTCGCCCGCGCCGGGCCCGGTCAGCCCCGTGCGGGGCAGGGTCTGCACGGCGGGCATCCTACGGCACGACTCCGGGGGCGCCGAGCGCGCCTCGCCGTGCCCCCGTCCCTGCTCACGACTGTGAGAATGCGCTGTGCACGGCGCCGGAGCTGGTGTCCGGGCCACGCGGTGCTACCCTCTTTCGACCCGGGCCGTTGGCGCAGTTGGTAGCGCACTTGCATGACACGCAAGGGGTCACAGGTTCGAGTCCTGTACGGCCCACCCGAGACCTCGACGGGTCGCCGACTGCGCTGGCTGCAGGCGAGTCTGAGGGGGCGTTGTCCTCAGGGCCCGTCAGCGCAACGCAGGCCGGCGCCCGACCGTTGTCGCTACAGCGCTCCGACGACCTTGAAGCTCGCGCTCACAAAGACGTGGTGCGGCCAGTTGACGCCGATGTAGTGGACGTTGTACTCGCCGTTGCTCAGCTTCACCACCCGATCGACGACGCCGCCCGGATAGGCGGCCAGCGCAGCCTCGGTCGCCTTGTTCGCGGCCGTACCGGTGACGATCGTTCCCGATCCCTGACTCCAGTTCGCCGGGATCTGGCCGACCTGCTTGGACGCGCTGGTCTGACCGCGCGTGAACGGGATCACCTTGGTCGCGCTCGGAGCCGAGGCGGGCTTGTAGTTCACGACGACCTCGGTGGACTTGATGGTGGTTGAGCTGACCGTCCCGAGCACGAGGACGACTTCACCTTTCTTGACGGCACTCGCTGAGGTCGCCGTCGTCCCCTTCAGGTATTTCGTGGAAGAGGATTCGTCGACGGTCACCTTTTGACCGGCTGAGGTAGTCAAAGTGAAGCTTGACTTGGAGACGGTGTTGACGGTGCCGGCTGCGCCACCTGGGGCCGGCGCGGACCGAGCGTTGGTCCCCCCGCCGCCGCCGGCTGCAGCGGGCGCCGAAGTGGAGCTGGATGCCAACTGCGTTGCTGCTATCGACGGCGATGTGATGAGGGCGGCGGAGAGACCGGCTGCCGCGCACGACATCGCGCCGACGGCGACCCATCTACTCCTTTTGTGGGCGACCAATCGCCGTACGGTCGCTCGGCGGCCAATCAGGACCGAGCCGGGCTGGTGAGGCGAAGCCGAGGACGGCTGCGCTGGCGAAGTCATCGGCGGGGGAGGGGGAGTGGTCCCGGCACCACCGGAGCCTTCTGCGACGGGCGGCCCTCCTTTCTGCACCGCAGGACCGCCAGTGGCCTCGTCGGGGTTTGGAAGCTCGTAATCGCTCATGGGGGGCTCCTCTCGTTAACAGCTGTCCCGATCGTGCTGGTGGTGCCTGTGGATTTGTTGTAGCTCGGTTGTGGTCCCAATGTGACTTAGCTGAGCCGTGATCTGTTCGGATCGACTGTCCGGTCTCACGCAACATCCCGGCGCTTGCGGCCCAAGCGCGGCCGAGCCGTGCGCTCCTGGTCCGGGAGCGGTGACGTGTGCAACTCCCCGCCCGTCACGAGGGAATGTCCAGGAGGCGCTGTTGCTGCAAGCGCGGCGGTCGTGGTGGGCAACTCCCCTGGTACCGTCCGGCCGTGGCCGTCCAAGGAATGCTTGTGCGCCAGCTCAGAACCTTTGCGAAGGTGCCGGGTGTGGCGCCGCTGCGCGTCGAGCCTGCGAAGCTCAACGCCCATCGGGCCGTGAACTGCTCAGCTTTGAGCAGCGTCCTCCGCCCTTGCGAGGCGGAAGTTCGGAGCACAGAATCGCCGCACCCTGAGTGCGCAAGCCTCCGAGCTTTCACGCGAAGCTCGTCCTGCTGGTCCCCAAGCCGCGGCTGAGCCTCGGGGCTCGAGCTTGTTGGCCTGCAGCCCTAGGTGTGAGTGAAGGGAACCTCGAAGATGCGACCGGACCAAATGCCATGGGCCGACGTAGTGCCCGCTGAGGACGTCGACAGCTTTCGGCAGGGGTTTGAGCCGGCGGAGCGTGCCATGACGGTGGGTCAGCGGCCGGCGCTCATCGTGGTCGACATGACCCGGGCCTTTGTGCAAGACGAGTATTCGACTGGGTGGGCCCGCACGGGCCGCCCAGCGGTGGCGGCGACGTCCGTTCTGCTGAACGCTGCGCGCCACGCGAGAATTCCTGTCTATTTCACGAATCGATACTCCGACCCGGACTACCGTCAGAGTGCGGTCGAACGTGGGCGCGGACGCTCGACCAGCCGCCTTGAGCCGCCTGCCGAGCTGCCCCCTGGGGACGTGATCGTCGACGAGCTAGCTCCGCTAGGAACCGAGGTCGTGATCCACAAGGGAAGAAAGCCGAGTGCCTTCTTCGGAACGCCGTTGGCCTCGTACCTCATCCACGGCGGTGTCGACACGGTCATCGTCGCCGGAATGACCACCAGCGGGTGCGTCCGCGGGACTGCGCTCGATGCCTACATGTACAACTTCAATGTGGTCGTGCCGTTCGAGTGCACCGCGGACCGCAGTCAGATCTCGCACAAGGTGAGTCTCTTCGACCTACACATGAAGTACGCCGACGTGGTGAGCTTGGACGAGGTCGTGGCGCACCTGGCTAGAAGCTAGGGACGGATGGCCGATCAGCGCGCCTCGCTGATCGTCATGCCCATCAATGGCGACTTAGTGACGCCCGTCTGCGCCCGCGCCTGGCCGTCTTGTGAGCGATCGCTCGATCGCTGTTCCACAGCCCTGCGGTCGATCGCACGCCGCCAGCGGGTCGGGGCGCCTCCCGCTCACCGGCTCGGGCGCTGCGCGGCGTGGAGCTCGGCAAATTCCCAGAGTGGCGCGAGCAGCTGTGCGGGGGCCTCCAGCTGGGGGAGGTGCCAGGTGACGCTCAACAGCTCAAAGCGCGCTCTAGCGGGACGCTTGACCGAGCGGGGCCTTATCGAGCGGGTCCCCGCGCCCGGACGCGCGGTACGCCATCAGCTCACCGTGAAGGGTCGTGAGCTGCGCCGCGCGGCAGACCCGATCCTGGAAAGCGTGCGCGCGGAGTCCTTCGCCGTGCTGACGCCTGCCCAGCTGGCGAGCTTCGACAAGGCCCTTGCCAAGCTACGGAGCTCGCCCGGGGACGGCGAGCCCTAGGCCGGCGACTCGCCAGGACGGGGGTCCTTGGTGGGCCGAGGCGATCGTCTGCCTACCAAAGAGCGACAGGCGCGAGTCGACCTGGTCCGGGCGCCATACTTGCCGCGGTGAGCCAGAGCCCGATCAGGTCGGCAGACGAGCGGGGCAAGATCGGCACTCTCGAGGGGCTCCCGGGACTTTCGCTCGACGCATTGACCTCCGTTGCCTACGGTCCCGAGGCGATCGCCGTGGTCCTCGCGGGGAGCGGAGCGGCAGCGATCAGCGCCATACGCCCCATCACGGTCGCGATCGTGGTCCTGCTGGCGATCCTCGTTTTCTCCTACCGCCAGGTCATCGAGGCCTACCCCGACGGCGGGGGCGCTTATGCGGTGAGCAGGGCCAACCTCGGCGAGCTTCCGAGCCTGCTCGCTGGGTCCTCGTTGATCGTCGACTACGTCCTCACGGTGGCGGTCTCGGTGACCGCCGGGGTTGCCGCGCTGAACTCGGCATTTCCTTCCCTCATCCGGCTCACCATCCCCCTCAACCTCGGGATCTTGGTCCTGATCACGGTCCTGAACCTGTTCGGCCTCTCGGAGAGCGCTCGGGCGTTCTTCATACCGGCGATGGTGTTCATCGTCGGTCTCTACGTCGTCGTGGTAGCGGGTCTGGTGCATCCGTTTGGCGAGGCGGCGAGCAGCACACCTGGCTTGTCCTCGAGCGCCTCGACCGTCGGCGTGCTGCTGATCCTCAAGGCATTCGCCTCGGGTTGCAGCGCCCTCACCGGAGTCGAGGCGATCGCCAACGGTGCGCCGTCGTTCAAAGAGCCGCGAATCAAGAGGGCCCAGCGCACCGAGTTGCTGCTCGGCGTCATTCTCGGATCGCTGCTGCTCGGCCTTGCTGAGTTGACGGTGCGCTTTCACCTGCACCCGAAGGCCAACGTCACGCTGCTCAGTCAGATCACGGCCCGGGCTGTCGGCCACGGCGTGATCTATTACGTCGTGGAGCTGAGCACCACCGTGGCCCTGGCGCTCGCCGCGAATACGAGCTTTGGCGGACTGCCGGTGCTCGCCAGCCTGCTCGCAAGGGACGGCTATCTGCCGAGGATCTTCGCTCTTCACGGCGAGCGCCGGGTCTACCGGACCGGGGTGGTGGTGCTCGGGATCCTCGCCGCGCTGCTCATCGTGGGGTCGCGAGGCAACACCCAGACCCTGATCCCACTCTTTGCGATCGGCGTCTTCATCGGTTTCACGCTCGCCCAGGCGGGCCTCGTGCGGCACTGGTTCGTCCGTCGCGAGCGGCTGTGGTTGGGCCGGGCGATCTTGAACGGGCTCGGTGCCGTGCTGAGCGCTGGCGCAGCGGTCATCTTCCTCGCCACCAAGTTCGTTCACGGCGCGTTCATCATCGTCATCGTCATCCCGGCGCTCATCGTCATGTTCAAGCAGATCCACCGGTATTACACGACGCTGACTGACGAGCTCGGCGTCGACGTCGCCTCGCCGCCTCCCACCCCACGAGAACCCGCCTTGGTGCTCGTGCCGGTCATCGGCATCTCGAAGTTGACCGCTGTCGTCCTGGCTCACGCGCTCGCGATGGGCGGAGAGGTGCGAGCCATCCACGTCGCGTTCGAGGGCGAGCCGACCGAGGAACTTGTCGACCACTGGCGGGAGTGGGCGCCGGGGCCGCCGCTGGTGGTGCTGCCGTCGCCACAGCGTTCAGTCGTCCGGGCGTTTCTCAAGTACCTGGCGAGCCCGGAGATTGCCGGGCACCCGAACGTCGTGGTGCTTATCGGTGAGATCGAGCCGCGAAAGCTCCGTCACCGGCTGCTTCTCAACCAACGCGGGACGATTCTCGCCACCGTGCTTCGCCGCCGGACCGACGTCGTGGTCGGCACCGTCCCCTTCCGGCTGGACTGAACACGGTGCGCCGGTTCTCTGGCTAGGCGCCCGATGCCTGAGAAGGCGGGGGCGCCTCATTCCTGCCGGGCGCTCACGCGCCGTGACTCGGTTGGAGACAGGCGCCTTCGCTGATGTCGACGGACCGGACCATCTCTTGGGCCGCTGTAGGTTTCGGCAGCTCCCAGGGCACCCTTACCGGCTTCAACCCGCCACGATGGCCGATGACGTCGCACCACGACCATCGTGGAGATGGACGGCGCCCGCCAGACTGGCGCCGCACAGAACCGGCCGCAGTGCGCCGACCCGATCAGCTGCCCGGTTCTGGCCGTCGGTGCGCAGGCTCATCTCGGGAAGGAAGTGGCCAACCAGATGGCGCAAGTGGCCCGCGATCTCCGCGGCGTCGTGATCCCCGCGGCCGATCACAACGTCGCGCTGGAGAACCCGGGCGGCCTGGCGCATGCCTAACTCGACTTCTTCGCAGGCGGATAGGCGACTCCGCGACGACGGATGTCTCGGAAGCCAGCGGCCGATTCGCGCACCCTCTCAGCTCGCCGCCCAGCCGCTTGACGCACGACTGACGGGTCCCTAATCTACAAGGAGTACCTTGTACAAGCGATCACTTGAGAAAGGAACCATCTGTGAGCATCCATCCCACCACCGACGACTTTCGCTCGACGAAGACCTTCGCCGCGCCTCCCGAGGCCGTGTTCGCGGCGCTGACCGACATCGACGCCCTGACCGGTTGGTGGACCCCTGCCGGCGGCGGCGCGGATGCCGGCGAGACGTTGCGCTTCCTGATGGGCGACCAGGAGGTCGTGATGCGGGTCGACGAGGCCGACCGACCGTCGCGGGTCCGCTGGAGCGTGCTGCGGTGCGAGCCGGCCCCTGATTGGGTCGGAACCTCGATCGTCTTCGATCTCGAGCCGGTCCGCGCCGGCACCGAGCTGCGTTTCCACCACGAGGGCCTAAACCCCGGTCTGGAGTGCTTCGAGAGTTGCCAAGGCGGGTGGACGCACTTCCTCAGCAGTCTTGTCGACTACGTCGACCGGGGCGCTGGGAGCCCGAACCCGCCCCCCGATGTCGAGCGGTTCGCCGCCTGGCGCGCTGAGGAACATGTTCCTGGGCAGGCTTCGACGGCGAAGGCCGCGCTCCGCTAGGAAGCACCGATGACGCCCAAGCTGAAGGAGCCGCCAGCACCCGTTGGACCGGACGCGGTCCTGCGGGCACTCGCCGATTCTCACCGGCGCCAGATCCTGCGACTGGTGCAGCACCGCGAGCTCCCC
>JAODBN010000098.1 GCA_025463965.1 Acidimicrobiaceae bacterium | reverse complement strand
GTCCGACTGGAGCGCCGCACCGGAACGCGTTCCGGTGATCCTCTACCTGTGCCCCGGCGGCGAAGGCGACCCGGGTGACGGCCTCGCCACCCTCTACCGGCACGTGCGCGTCCTTGCCGACGCCGGGTTCGCGGTGGAAGCGGTGGACGTCACCAAGCGGATCGTCGACGCCTTCCCGAGCGATCTGCTTGTGGTTCCTGAGGTCCTCGGCGACCAGCTTGCGACCCTCGCCCCCGGTCGAGCGCGGGTGGCGCTCTGTCGAGACGTCGCGTGGGCTTGGCGCAACGTTGCCGACCCGATGCGCCACCCGTACTTGAGCGCTCCCGACCTGCGAGCCGTCCTCTGCCAGCGCGAGGAGGACGGGGCGCTTCTCGCCCATGCATTTCCGACCCTTGCGGTCCCGCTGCTGCGCCTGGCGGGCGGCGTCCCGATTGGTTTGCCCAGTGGCTTGCCGAGCGACGAAGGGGGGCTCGCGCGGTTCGAGGAAATGCTCGGCCGCCCTCGGCGCCCGATCCTCGCCTACGTAGCCGGGCGACGCCCGGAGCGGGCCGCTGCGCTGCTCGGGGCCTTGCAGGCGCGAGGAGCCCTCGCTGGCTGGAAGCTGGAGCGCCTCGACCAGCGGACCGAGGCCGACCGGCGCACGGTGCTGGCCCAGGCGGCGGTGCTGTTCACGCTGTCTGACGCGTCAGACCCGATCGATTCGGTGCTCGAAGCGCTCGCCCTTGGGGCGTCCGTCGTCGGCTTCGAGGACCACCTGAACCACGAGGCCGTGCAAGCCAATCCCGGAGTCGTGCGGGCCGAAATGGACGACCTATTGGCCTGCGCCCTTCTCGTCGAGGACCTGCTGGCGCGCGCTGAGCGCGACCCTGAGGCTGCGGCACGCCAGCGCACCGCGGCGGCACAGGCCGCCTGGGCAACACTTGGCCGCCAAGCGTCGCTCGAGGCCGCTGCTCTTGTCGCCACCTTCGGCGTGCTCGCCCCCGACCAGCGCGCCACCCTTTCGGCCGGGGCGGCAGATTCCGAGGTCACGAGCGGCCCGGTTGGCCCGCCTGCTCCAGTCCGTGCGCCCCGCCCCGCCGCCTCGATCGTGATCCTCGCCTGGAACGCCTGGGAGCAGACCAAGGCGTGCCTGGACGCTCTCGCT
This sequence comes from Acidimicrobiaceae bacterium, assembly GCA_025463965.1. Lineage (GTDB taxonomy): Bacteria > Actinomycetota > Acidimicrobiia > Acidimicrobiales > Bog-793 > JAODBN01. The sequence goes on along the minus strand of JAODBN010000098.1, from coordinate 5,600 downwards.
GAGACACTTCGGCCAGACGACGAGGTGATCGTGGTGGACAACGGCTCGCGAGACGCCACCGGGGCGGGCCTGTCGCTCTACCCGTGGCTGCGCGTGCTGACGAACGAGGACAACCACGGCTTTGCCCGCGGGTGCAACGAGGGCGCCGCGCTGGCCACCAACGAGCTGCTCGTCTTCCTCAACAACGACACCGTGGTCAGCAACGGGTGGCTCGAGTCGCTGTGCGCCCCCTTCGCCGACTCGCTCGTCGGCGCGGCCGGGCCCCGGTCGAACTCGGTCTCAGGGACCCAGCTGCTCTCGCCGGTGCCCTACGACCGTGCCCCGTCGCCGGAGTTCCACGCCTTCGCCAGTGCCTGGGCAGAGCGGGCCTACGACGCGATCAGCGAGACGATCCGCCTCGTCGGGTTCTGCATGGCGGTCCGGCGCGACGCCTTCGTCGAGGTGGAGGGCTTCGACGAGCGATTCGTGACCGGTGGGTTCGAAGACGACGACCTCTGTCGCAAGCTCGCCGGGATGGGCTGGCGCCTCGTCGTCGCGCACGAGGCGTTCGTCCACCACGCGGGCCATGCGAGTTTCGACGCAAACGGGGTTGACTGGTTCGCCATCCAGCAGGAGAACCAAGTCCGGTACCTCGAGAAGTGGCTTCCCCAGGGGGCGACGGCGTAGGCGCGGGTTGAGACTTCGGCGGTCCACCGCCTGGCGTGAAGCGTCAGATAGCCTCCCCGGATGGCCTACGAGGTGCACCTGGAGGTCTTCGACGGGCCCTTCGACCTGCTCTTGCAGCTGATCACGGCCCAGCAGGTCGATCTGTACGAGATTCAGCTCTGCGACATCGTCGACGCGTTCCTCGCCGAATTGGCGCGTCTGGAGGCGCTCGACCTGGAGCTCGCCACCGAGTTTCTCCTCATCGCCGCCACGCTCATCGAGCTGAAGATCCGCCGCCTGCTGCCCGGCAGCGACGACGTCGACCTCGACGAGGAGCTGGCGCTGTTCGAGGCGCGCGATTACCTGCTGGCGCGCCTCGTCGAGTGCAAGACGTTCTCCGGCGCTGCCCAGGCGCTTGCTCTCCTCGAGGAGGCGAGCGGTCACCGCGTGGCGCGCCGCGCCGGTCCTGACGAGCGCTTCGCCGGCCTGCAGCCAGACCTCCTCGCCTCTCTGCGCCCCGAGCAGCTGCGCCGGGCCGCCTTCAAGGCGCTCGCTGGTCGTCCGGCGCCCTCACCGGTGTCGACCGCCCACGTGCACGACGACGAGGTCAGCGTGGCCTCCACGATCGTGGGGCTGGCTGAGCGCCTCTCGGGGGAGGGCCGCACCACCTTCCGGGAGCTCACCGCCTCGGCCCCCTCCACCGCCCACGTCGTGGCGTGCTTCCTCGCACTGCTCGAGCTGTACAAGCGCGAGCTCGTGGAGCTCGACCAGGCAGCGACCTTCGGCGAGCTCGGGGTCGTCTGGCGTTCCGATGGGCAAGCCGGCGACCTCGACGCCGACGAGTACGACATGTCGGACCTCTCCCCATCGCCCGCGCGCGAGCTCCCGGTGGCACCGTGAGCCCCATCCCGGCCGAGTGGCGGTCCGAGACCGCCGCCGTCGAGGCGGTGCTCCTCGTGGCGGTTGACCCGGTCCCTGTCAATCTGCTCGCCGAGCTGCTCGAGGTGCCGATCGAGCGGGTCGAGGAGCTGGCGTCCTCACTGGCGGCCTCCTACGAGGAGGAGGAGCGCGGTATCGAGCTGGCCCGGGTGGCTGGCGGCTACCGCCTCCAGAGCCACCCGGCCTACCGGGCCTATGTCGAGCGCTTCGTCCTCGACGAGGCGCCCCACCGCCTTTCGGGCGCCGCGCTCGAGACGCTCGCCATCGTGGCCTACAAGCAGCCCATCTCACGAGCGCAGATCGCGGCTATCCGTGGCGTCAACGCAGATGGCGTGATGCGGGTGCTCGCCCAGCGGGGCTACGTCGAGCCGGTCGGACGAGACGAGGGGCCCGGCCAGGCCGTGCTGTTCGGCACGACGGCCTTGTTTCTCGAGAAGCTGGGACTGGACTCGGTGGACGCGCTGCCCCCGCTGCAAGACTTCGTGCCCGATGCCAGCACCGTCGAGGTGCTGGAGCAGGTGCTCCGAGCCGGCCCCGAGGAGGCGTGAGTCCGAGCGCCTCACCCACGGACGCCGAGGGGGAGAGGCTGCAGAAGGTGCTCGCGCGTGCCGGCTACGGGTCTCGTCGTGCCTGCGATGACCTGATCGCCGGCGGCAGGGTGACGGTCAACGGCCGGGTGGCCGAGCTGGGACGCCGTGTGCTGGCTGGCCGAGACACCGTCGCCGTCGACGGGGTGCCGGTGGGGATCCTGCCCGACCTCGTCTACTACTTGCTGAACAAGCCGGACGGGGTGGTCACGACCGCCCAGGACCCCGAAGGGCGCCCCACGGTGCTCGAGCTGGTGCCACAGGAGCCCCGGGTCTTTCCCGTCGGTCGCCTCGACTACGCGACCGAGGGCCTGCTGCTGCTCACCAACGACGGGGAGTGGGCCAACCTGCTCGCCCACCCGAGCCACGGCGTGGAAAAGGAGTACCTCGCCGAGCTCGTCGCCGACCCCTCGCCCGGGGCCCTGCGCAAGCTTCGCGTGGGCGTGGACCTTGGGGCCGGTCTGATCAGCGCGCCTGCCCGCGTCTCGCGCGTCGGGCCCGCCCTGATACGGGTCGTGATCCATGAGGGCCGCTACCGCCAGGTTCGACGGATGTGCGAGGAGGTCGGCTTTCCGGTGCGCCGCTTGGCCCGCACCCGGATCGGGACCCTTCGCGACACGCGCCTCGCGCCAGGGGCGTGGCGTCCGCTCACGACTGACGAAGTGCGCGCTCTCGGCGAGGCGGCCGTGCGTCCCGCCGGGGCGAACGCGTCGCGCGCTGAGCGCCGAGCGGCGGCCCGCCGAAGCGAGGAGCTGCTCGGACCGGACGACCCCGACCCTGACGACTCGCCCTCATCGTCCCCCGAGCGCCGAGATGGATAGATTGGCCGACCGATGAGCCGCGTATTGAGGGCGATCCGCGGCGCTACGACGCTGGACGCTGACACAACCGAGCAGCTGCACGAGCGCACGACCGAGCTCGTCGCGGCGATCCTCGAGCGCAATCAGCTCGGCGCCGAGGACCTCGTGAGCATTCTGCTGACGGCGACGAACGACGTGCACGCCGGCTTCCCGGCGACCGCGGCGCGCGCCCTTGGCCTTGAGGACGTGGCCCTCATGGGCGCCCAAGAGATCGCCGTGGCAGGCGCCCCCGACCGCTGCATCCGGGTCCTCGTCCACTGCTACACCGAACGACCTCGCGACGAGCTTCGCCACGTCTACCTCCAGGGCGCCCGGGGACTTCGCCGGGACCTGGCTGATTGAGCCCGTGATGAGCGAGGCGCCCGCAGGTGCGCGGCGCCGGGCCGAGGTGGTCGGCCTCGGCCTGATCGGGACCTCGGTGGCATGGGGCCTGCGGCGAGCGGGGTGGTTCGTAACGGGATCGGACCTTCGAGCAGAGCGAGCCGCCCGGGCCGAGGAGCTGGGCGCGATCGACGCCATCGGCGAGGACCTCGACGCCGAGCTGGCGATCGTGGCCACCCCAGTCGCGGCCATCGCTGAGGTGTCCCAGCGCCTGCTCGAGCGGGGCGGGCGACCAAACTTCGTGGTGACCGACGTCGGAGGGGTGAAGGGCGAGCTCGTCTCCGCGCTCGGCCATCCCCGCTTCGTCGGTGGTCACCCGATGGCCGGCTCCGAGCAGGAGGGGCCGGACGGCGCGGACCCCGAGCTTTTCCACGGGGCGACCTGGGTGCTCACCCCGACGGCAGCGACCGACGAGGCCGCCTACGCCACCGTTCGCCAGCTCGTCAGCGTCCTCGGTGCCGAGGTGGTGGCGCTGGCACCGGTTCACCACGACGAGATGGTGGCAGTCGTCTCCCATGTCCCGCACCTCACCGCGGCCACCTTGATGGGGCTCGCCGCGGGCGCCTCAGTGGAGCACGCTTCCCTGCTACGGCTGTCGGCGGGAGGCTTCCGTGACATGACCCGGGTGGCCGCCGGCGACCCGGCGATCTGGCCCGACATCTTCCGGGACAACGCCTCGGCCGTCTTAGTGGCCCTCGACGGGCTGATCGCCCGCCTCGGCGAGGCGCGCCGCATCGTCGCGGAGCAGGACCGCACGGCGCTCGTGGAGCTGCTCGAGGAGGCCAAGTCCGCCCGGCGTAATCTCCCGCCGCGCGTGCCGCGCGCCGAGGACGTGGTCGAGTGCCGCATCCCGGTGCCGGACCGCCCGGGCGCGCTGGCCGAGGTGACCACGCTGCTCGGCGAGCTCGGGGTCAACGTCTTCGACGTCGAGATCGCCCACTCCGCGGAGAGCGAGGGTGGCGTGCTCGTGCTGACCATCGCCAGGAGCGCCGCCGAGCTCGCCCGCAAGGCTCTGGCAGGGCGGGGATACCGGGCGGCGATCTGGGGGCTCTCGTGAGCTTCGTCGCCATCGACGGGCCCGGCGGGGCGGGCAAGTCCACCGTGGCGCGCGCGCTCGCCGCTCGCCTCGGTTGGGAGCGCCTCGACACGGGGGCGATGTACCGGGCGCTCACGCTGGCCGCGCTGCGGGCCGGTATCGATCTGGCCGACGGGGAGGCGCTCGCCGAGCGCGCCCGCTCGATGGAGCTCGTCGTCGACGAGTCGGTGCTCCTCGACGGCGAGGACGTCAGCGCGGCCATCCGCACCCCGGAGGTGAGCGCCGCGGTCTCGGAGGTCTCCGCCCACCTCGCGGTTCGCGCCGAGCTCGTCTCTCGTCAGCGCGCGTGGGCGTCCCAGCGCTCGGCTGGGGTGATGGAGGGCCGCGACATCGGCAGTGTCGTGCTGCCCGATGCGCTCCTCAAGGTGTACCTGACTGCGGACCCCGAGGTCCGCGCCGCTCGCAGGGGCGCTGAGCACGGCCCGGACGAGCGCGGCGTGCACCGGGCTGCGGCGGCCCTCGCTGCGCGCGACCGTCACGACTCCAACAGGGGTGCTTCGCCGCTCACGGTGGCCGAAGGGGCGATGGTCGTGGACTCGAGCGGCCTGCAGCCCGAGGACGTCGTCGACCACCTCTTGGCGGCGCTCGCCGAGCGGGGGGTCACGATCGACCAGGCGGCGAGGACCTACGCCGTGCCCTCGCCGGAGCTCGTCGAGACTGAGAGCGCCGAGCGGGAGCCTGCGGCGCGCACCGGAGGCGAGCCCGCCGAGGTCGTCGCGCCACCCGCGGGCGAGAGCCGGCTGCCGCGTGGCCGAGCTCAAGGTGTCGCAAGCGAGCCGCCGGCGGTCAGGCCGATCTCGTCGGGGGAGCTCGCCTTCTACGCCGTGTGCCGGTTCATCTCGGTCGGGGCGAGCCGCATCTACCTTCCGGGTCCGGTGATCGGCGCCGAACGCCTGCCGAAGGACGCGCCCTTCATCTTGGCGCCGACGCACCGCTCGTACGTCGACTGGCTGGTGGCCGCACGGGTCAGCAAGCGTCGCCTGCGCTACCTCGTGAAGGGCGAGGTCTGGAAGTCGAGCTTCACCGGTCGCCTGCTCGAACTGCTGGGTGCCTTCCCGGTTCACCGAGGCACCGCGGATCGGGTCGCCTTCA
>JAODBN010000076.1 GCA_025463965.1 Acidimicrobiaceae bacterium | reverse complement strand
AGTCAGCACGCAGGATTGCCATGAACTGCGCGCGGTAATCCTCGAGCGCCTGGATGCCTGCCGGCTCGAGCGAGACCAGCACGACGCGACCATCACCGGCTCGGCGTTCCCGCCTCACTAGGCCCACGTCTTCGAGCCGCTTCACGAGGAGCGTGGTCGTGGGCTGTGCAAGTCCTTCCCGCTCGGCCAGTTCCGTGATCCGCCGGGGCCCGCTGCGGAGTGAGTTCAACACGATTGCTTCGGTTTGGGAGAGTTGGCTGTTTACCTGCTTCGAAAGCAGGCGCGCCAGTACAGCGGCGCGCGCGAGTAGCTGAGTTGAGACGTACTCGATACGCGCTGAGCGGTCCGTCGCTCGGTCCACGGGGGCATTCACATTGACAGACTATATTAATACGCAATATACTGTCAAGGCAGTCCAGCGCACCGGAAGGTGGCCGTGGCCACGATCAGTGGATACCTATGAGCATCACCCACTCCCGATCCTCTCTCGCCGCCGTGCCACCAGCGAGCCCGGCGTCCCGAATTAGGAGCGATTGGGTTGACCGCTTCCTCGGCTCCGATCCCGGTCTCAACCGGATCCGCATTGCCGCCCAAGGCCTTCTGACTATCGGGCTCATCCTTGCGGCCGAGCTGGTCTTCGTCGACCTTACCCACGCCCTCCAAGCACCGATTTCCCATGCTGGGCTTGCCACAGAGGCCGCCGCAGCGGCACGGTCCAATCACGAATTCCTGGTCATCGCTGAGATTCTCGGAGCGCTCGTTGGGATGATCTCGACGTTCGCAGTCACGGACGCCACCGCCCGGGGCCAACTGATGAGCACGGTCCTCCTTCCCGTCGCAATGCTTCCGGCGCTCGCGTTCGGCATCACGATCGGAGCTCACCGGACCGTGGCGCTCGTCCTCCTCGCGGTCGTGCTCGCCGTGGGCACGTACCTGAGACGTTTCGGCCCACGAGGCGTTGCCGCAGGCAGCCTGCTCTTCACCGGATACTTTCTCGGCTTTTTCCTTCATGCCGGCGTCGCGATCGGCGACTTCGGTTGGCTCGCCGCCGAGATCGGCATCGGACTTGTCGTGGCGTCGGCGGTCCGTTTCGCGATCTTCTACCCCCGGCAGGCAAAGGCGCTCGAGCGCATCCAGCGCTCCTACGGTGCTCGGTCCCGGAAGGTCGCTGCCCTCGCGCTCGAGCTGTTCGAGGACCCCAGCCACGGCCAGCGCGCCGTCCGTCGGCTCCAGCATCATCTCGTCCGGCTCAACGAAGCCGCCCTGATGACCGACGCGCAGCTCGGCGATCCGAGCGCTGACGGCTCGTCGACTCAGCTACTCCATCAGTGCCTGTTCGACATGGAAGTGGCGATAACAAATATCGCCCGATTCGCCCAGGCCATGGCACGCCTCGACCTCCCAACCGACCAACGCTCGGCAGTCCGACTGGCCCTCAAGGACATCGTCCGACGCGACGCGGCCGGCGCGAGAGACCAAGCTGCCAACTTGTTCGAGCTGCTCCGCAAGGAGGCCGTCCCACAGGACGAGGAGCGCACCAGGGCGGTCCTCGTACATCGGTTCGCGGGCTCCGTCGTCGCCTTAACCGAAGCGGGCATCGGATGGTCGGCGCTCGGGAAGTCCATCGGCGATGGAGGCACCTTCCAGCCCTCCGTGCTGCCTTTCGGCGGGGGGCTCCCCGGCTCGGCTCAAACCAGCGCTGCGGCGTCACTCGAGAGCAGCACACGCTTCGGGGACGTACGGCTCGCGCCGTATACCCGCGCCGCGATCCAGATCGGTATCGCCGTCGGCGGCGCGATCTTCCTTGGGGTCCAGATTTCGAGCTACCGCTTCTACTGGGCGGCGATCGCCGCGTTCGTCACCTTTGTCGCCGCGCATAACTCGGGCGAGCAGGTGCGCCGGGGCTTCCTCCGAGTGGCCGGCACCGTTGTTGGCATCGGCGTCGGCTCGCTGCTGGCCGATGCGGTTCGCCACCACACCAACTGGTCCATCGCAGTGATCTTGATTGCCCTTTTCTTCGGCTTCTACCTATTGCGGGTCAATTACGGCTTCATGGTCGTCGGCATCACTGTGGTGGTCTCGCAGTTGTATCTGGATCTCGGTGAGTTCTCCAACTCACTGCTGTGGCTGCGACTCGAGGAGACGGCGGTCGGTGCAGCCTTTGCCACGATCGTCGCAGTCACGGTCCTCCCGTTGCGCACCCGAAGGGTCTTGCGTATCGCGTTTCGCAACCACGTCGAGGCGATCGGACGGCTCGTTGACCACGCCAGCGGCCAATTGCTCGGCGAGGACCAGGACATTGAACCTACGCTGCACGCGGATGCCCGAGAGATCGACGCGGCGTACCAAGCCCTCGTCGCGACAGCACGGCCGTTACGCCGGACCCTCGGCGGCAGGCTCGACGGGGAGATCGGCTGGGTCATGCTCCTCGCGTCAGCCTCCCGTCACTACAGCCGCAATCTCGTCGCCGACGTCGAGGCGCTCGGACCGCTCGACGACGAGACGCGCGTCGACATCGAGCGAGCAAGCTCAAGTCTCCGCCAATCGCTCAGCGTGGTCGTCGCTGCCGTCACTGGTCCCCGCGATGTCGTCTACACCCGGTCGTCGGCGCTCTTCGATCGAGCTGAACGGCGTCTCGAGGAGTACTCGTCGAGCCTCGGTGGAGGTCAGCTCGCCATCCGCGACCTCATGCTCATCGACGGGGCAATGGCTCGGAGCGCTGAGTTGATGGGCCTCGCGATCACCGACTACGACACGGTGGGTCCGACGTTTGGAGGAGCCGCAGATGACGGGCTCGTGTGACCTTTGCCACGTGGCCGACGTGAGCGACAAGTGGCTGACGCAGTGCGACAGAGCGAGCAGCACGTAGCGCGCCAGCAAGCCCGCTGAGGCCGGAGCCAGAAGGACACGCCTACCGGAAGGCGAGTTTCATCCAACGGACGCGTGCTCGAGAAGGAGCAAGAGTCGTGACTTCGCCCAAGGTGCAGCAACACCTCGAGCAGAACATACCGGTGACGCGTCGGGCCGAGCTCCTGATCGTGGTCGTCGGCTTTGACGGCTCGGAATCGGGCTATCGAGCACTCGACGTGTCAGCCCTCTTGATCGCGGGTCGCGTCGGAACTGTCGAGGTCGTGTACGTCGCACACATGGCTCCTGCTGCAGCGATGTCGGCGGACGCGATAACAGAGTCCCGCAGGGCATTCGACAGCGCCGAGCGCGAGTTCGGCGACGCTGTTCACGATCGACTGGCTGGCATCGAGCACCGCTGGCGCTTCCAGCGCCGCGATGGTCCCGTTGCCCACGAGCTGGTCGCGGTCGCGGAGGGTTTAGAACGTGACTACGGTGACGACGCTGGCGTCGTCATTGTCGTTGGGAGCCCCATGCATCATCTCCATCACGTCGTTGGCTCCGTACCTGTCGCTCTGGTTCGCCACGCGAGATTTCCCGTCGTCGTCGTGCCATAGATGCGAAGCGCGTCCCCTTGTCCTCGCGGCTTCAGCCCGCAAGGACGTGAAGGCATGGAACGACGGGCGTTGCGGGGCGGCAAGGACACGGCAGCCACGCCGCGTCTGGCGCGGAAACAGGCCGCTCCGGGCTAACCCGTGAGACCGACCTGGCGCAGAAAGGTGCCGTTGTCCCAGAAGAGGTACTCCTCAATGATCCTGCCGTCTCGCCACTTGGCTGACGTTGAGAACAGCAAGTCAAATGCCTTGCCGGTCGGCGCTATCACGGTGCCGTCGGGTTGCTTGAGCGGCTCAGTGAACGTCCCGGTAAATCGGGTTACGAAGGAGGTGAAGTCTCCTTCGCCCAAGAGCATGTCATAAGGTCGATTGTGAACCTGATTGTCAGGAAAGGCCTCGCAGAACGCGACTGACTCGGCCCGATGCGCAGGGCCGCCACGAGTCGGGTCCGCTTCACGACCGGGCCAGTACACGGTGCAGTCCGCATCGTGGAGGCCGTCGAAGGTGTCCCAATCGCGGGCGTTCCACGAGTCATCCACCCGTTGCATGCGCTGGGCGTTGTCGGTCGTCATAGGTCACTTCCTCTCCCGTCCCGACACGTGGCTACGCGCTATACCAAGGATCGCGCCCCCTGCTCGCGATGTCTATGAGGGTTGTGACGCTTCAACCCGAGATGACCCGACATCGACCACGTCACGTTGCCGAAGCCATCGGGGCAGTGCGGGCTTGGCCCCCTGCATTCCCGGCACGCAGGCCGTATCTGCCGTCACCCGGGGACCTTGCCTCCGCCTGCATTTCTGGGAGCGGCAATGTCCGCGGCGACCAGCTCGTTGCCTTGGAGTAGCCCGCTCCGGAATCGGCGAACGAACTGCTCGCCCGCGGTAGCGACGACTACGCCGACGAGAATCAGTCCGACACCGGCGAGCTGGACGGGCGAAGGATGCTCGCCAAAGACGATCGCTCCGAGCGCCACCGCTCCGACGGGCTGAACGAGCAGGAGGGTGCTCGTGAGCGCGGCCGGGAGGCTCGCCAGGGAGCTGGTGATCAGGATCCACCCGATCACCTGGGATGACACGGCGAGGAGGGCAAGCCAGCCGAGCGCCGGCCAGACAGGACCGATCCGAAAATCCCGAAGAGCCAAGCCGAGTGCCGCCGCGGTCAGCGCGGCGCCGCAAGTTGCCTCGAAGAGCGGTCGCACAATGCCGGTGCTGGCAGGCCGCGCCTGTTCGGGCATGGTCGCCATGACGTGGCGAAGTAGCAGAATGAAGGCTGCGTAGCAGGCGGACGTCGCGGCTCCGAAGATGACGCCGAGCCCTGGATGGGCACCGTAGCTTCTCGAGCCGACGAGGCCGCCGACGAGTCCGACGCCAGCCGCCATGAGCGGCAACGCGGCCTTGAGGGACGGGGCGAGGCGTTCCCCGAGGAGCGCCCACGCGAGGATTCCGACGACCAGCACCTGCAGGTTGCCGAGCACCGTTGCCAGCCCGGCGCCGACGGCGGCAATGGAGTGACTCCACAGGACCAGGTCCCCAGCGAGGAACGCGCCCGCGAGACGGGCGATCCAAGTTGCCCGACGCGACATCGGGATCCGGGCGGGACTGTTTCGGTCGATGCGCACGAGCACCGCGAGCACTGGAAGCGCGAACGCGCAGCGAAAGAAGGCCGCCGCCGTCGCCGACGATCCGGACAACCGGACGAGGATCGCCGACGCAGCGATGCAGCTCGCCCCCGCCAGCACCGCGGCAACAGGAGACGTCGAGCGAGTTCCTCCCACGGGTTCTCTTCCTGTCACGAGCTAAGATGCATTTAGGTCGTGACGCTATCTCTCCGAACTGTCAGGGGTCAATTTGGCATTTGCGCATGACACCGAGGGTGCTCTGCTCACCGCGGCCGCTTTGGTGAACACGCAAGCAAATGGGGGCGAGGCCCTCGACTCCCCTAGCGCCTTGAACCGGTTCCTTGCCGCCCACCGCTACTCCGGAGCAGGAGTCACGTCCAGCGCAGAAGTCGAAGCGGTCCGTCGTCTTCGCGACCGCCTCCTAGAGCTATGGGACGTCCACGACCAAAGACGAGCGGCGGTGCTGGTCAACGCCGTCCTGAGCCAGACGACCTTGCAGCCTTGCCTCACGGACCACGACGGGACCGGTTGGCACCTCCATGCCGTCAACGCCGAAGCCCCGGTCGTCCAGCGGGTTGCCGCCGAGGCCGGTCTCGCATTCGCCGAGCTGGTGCGAACCGCGTCACTCGACCGGCTCCGTCGCTGCCACGCTCCGGATTGTGACGCCGTTCTCGTCGACCTGTCCAAGAACCATTCCCGGCGGTATTGCGACACGGGCAACTGCGGCAACCGTCAACACGTCGCCGCCTACCGAGCCCGCCGGCAAGGCAAACAGCCAGCGTCGGAGGGTAGCTGAGCTGAACCACTCGGCGGCGAAAGACAACCCGCTGGCTCCGGTTGGGCCGACCGCCTGCCCACTCTCCCGGCCGATCTCCGCCCTCCCCACTCGAGACCACAAGAGCCGGCAAGGGGCCCGGCACCCCGGCGAGGGGTCCGAGGAGCAAACACGGGACCGGACGGGATCTCCGCCGAGTGCGGCACAGTAGAAGGACCATGTCCTCTCTGCTTGGGCCCGCGACTGTCAGTGGGAGTCGAGACGACGCTCTGGACTCCTTTCTCGCATGGACGGCCGGACAGGGACTCACGCTCTACCCTGCCCAAGAAGAGGCGCTCCTCGAGGTGTTCTCCGGGGCACACGTGATCGTCAACACGCCGACGGGCTCGGGCAAGAGCCTCATCGCGCTCGGTGCGCACGTCGCGGCACTGGCGGGCGGGATGCGTTCCTTCTACACGGCACCGGTCAAAGCGCTCGTGTCGGAGAAGTTCTTCGCTCTCTGCGGAGAGCTTGGAGCCGAGAACGTCGGCATGCTGACGGGAGACGCCTCGATCAATCCTTCGGCACCCGTCATCTGTGCGACCGCCGAGATCGTCGCGAACATGGCGCTTCGCTCCGGGTCGGCGGCTCCTATTGACCAGGTGGTGATGGACGAGTTCCACTACTACGGCGATCCGGACCGGGGATGGGCGTGGCAGGTGCCCCTGCTGGAACTCACCGGGGCGCAGTTCATCCTGATGTCAGCCACCCTCGGAGACACGAAGGCGATCGAGCAGGGTCTAGAGCGCCGGACGGGCCGGCCGGTCGCCGTCGTGCGCTCGGCGACTCGTCCTGTGCCGCTCCGTTTCGAGTACCGCCATACGCCGCTGCACGAGACGGTCGAGTCGCTGCTCGCTTGCGACCAGGCACCCCTGTACGTCGTCCACTTCACTCAGGCCCAGGCGCTCACACAGGCCCAAGCGCTCACGTCGGCACAGGTCACGACGCGAGCAGAGCGAGAGGCCATCGCTGCGGCGCTGGTCGGCTTTCGGTTCGCTCCGGGCTTCGGCCGCACGCTGTCCCGGCTGCTCCACCATGGCATTGGAGTCCACCACGGGGGAATGCTGCCGAAGTATCGACGGCTCGTCGAGCGGCTCACCAAGGCTGGCCTCTTGCGCGTGGTAGTCGGCACCGACACGCTCGGCGTCGGCGTCAACCTGCCCTTGCGAACCGTTGTGCTCACTGGACTGGCCAAGTACGACGGGACCACCTCTCGCCTGTTGAGCGCCCGCGAGCTCCATCAGATCGCGGGGCGGGCCGGGCGGGCCGGATACGACTCCTCCGGACTCGTGGTCGTCCAGGCCCCCGAGCACGTCATCGAGAACGAGCAAGCCGCGAAAAAGGCGTCGGGTGATCCGGGGCGGATGCGCAAGCTCGTCAAGGCGAAACCGCCGAAGGGCTACGTCGCATGGGACGAGGCGGTGTTCGATCGCCTTGTCGCCTCGCCCCCCGAGCCGCTCGCTTCCCAGCTGCGAGTCAACCACGCGACCCTTTTGAACGTGCTGGACCGTCCGGGAGACGGTTGCGCCGCATTGGCGAAGCTGCTGTGGGAGAACGATGAGCCTCGCCCGCAACGACGGCGACTCGTGCGTCACGCGATCGCGATCTATCGCTCGCTAATCGCTGCAGG
>JAODBN010000075.1 GCA_025463965.1 Acidimicrobiaceae bacterium | reverse complement strand
GGGGCGCTGTCGGCCGAGGACCGCAGCCGCGCCGTCGCGCTGACGGCGATCCTGCGCATCGCCGACGCCTTGGACGCCGCGCACTCAAGCCTCGTCGGCCAGATCTGGCGCGAGCCCGCTCCTGCCGGCACGGTGACGCTCGTCGCCTCGGCGCACGGTGAGGCGGAGCTCGAGCAGTGGATGGTGCGGCGAAAGCAGGAACTGTTCGAGCGGACCTTCGGCGTGGAGCTGCACCTGCGTGTCGAGGCGGTCGACCGCGCCGAGTACGACCGGTCACGCGACGAAATCGCCGGGCTCGGCTAGAGGCCTGGCGAAGCCCTCGCCGGCGGTTCCGGTGGCGCCCCGGCGCTGCGGTCGTCGTCGCCGACCATCTCGTGCAGCACCCGGCGCCTCGCGCTGGTCCCCGCACCACGCGGCACTCGCAGCGACAGGTAGGAAGCGGCTCCGAGCGGGATGGGGAGCCAGAAGTTGACGAGCCGCCAGCCGATGACCCCGAGGGTGGCGACGCTCTTGCTGGCACCACTGCTGGCGAGGAGGATCGGCAGGAGTCCGTCGACGAGCCCGAGGCCGCCCGGGGTGATCGGGAGCGCGGCGAGGACGTTGGCGATGCCGTAGGCGGCGAACAGCTCGGCCGGGTTGGTGAAGTGCCCGAGGGCGGCGACAAAGCACCACAGCGAGGCCGCGTCGAGCAGCCAGTTGAGCGCCGCCCACAAGAGCGCCTGGCGCATCAGGCGCCGGTCGCGGGTGAAGGCTCGCACCGAGGTGGCCAGCTGGCGGACGAGGCGCTCCATCCGATCCGCTCCGACCCGTGGCAGTCGGTCGCCGACGCGGCGCACGACGCGGATCGCCACCTCCTCGCCCCGGGTGAAGGCGTAGACGAGGACGGCCGCGAGGAGGAGCACGATCAGCCCGACCACTGCGACGAGCAAGTAGATGGGATGGAACCCGGCGAGCGGGATGGAGATGATGAGGGACAGCCACAACAGCGCGTTGAGCACGACCGCAGAGCCCATGCCTTGGCTGGCCATGGCAAAGCCGACCGCCGCGGGGTCCACACCGAGGCCGGTCAGCAGCTTGTAGCCGAGCCCCGCGCTCGCCGCGGTGCCCCCGGGGACCACGTGGGCCACCGCAGCGCCGGCGAGCCCCACGCGGAACAGGGTGAAGACCCCCTGGCCGTCGGGCGGGAGGAGCACCCTCGTGAGGAAGGCGTAGCAAAGAAGCGAGCCGCCCTCGAGCGCCACCCCGGCGATCAGCCACCCGATGCCGATCCGCTCGAGCTGCTGGAGGTGGGCTTGCTCGAGCTTGGGCACCACGAGGTACTCGATCAGCAAGATCGCGATCAGCAAGGTGAGCCCGTGGCGAAGCGGTGCGGGAATGCGCTTCCAACCCTTGCGCGGCGTCTTTGCGACAGGGTCGCCCGCGGCGGGGCCCGGGTCATCCTGCGGCGGGGCAGGAACATCCTCGTGCGACGGGCCGTCGGGCACCGTGCCAGGTGTCGTCGCGCCGGTGGGGGGGCGACCGGGCCCGGGACTTCCCATCTGCTCCATGCTGGCACGTGGGGCTCTGCGAGCCGGGTCTCCTCCGAGTAGCCTCACGCCCCGATGCGCGTCCTGGTCGTGCTCCCCACCTATAACGAGTCGGCCACGATCGAACGGATCGTCAAGGCCGTCCGCACCAACCTGCCCGAAGCCGACGTGCTCGTCGTCGACGACTCGAGCCCGGACGGGACCGCCGAGATCGCCCGGCGGGCCGGAGCCCAGCTCGGCCAGGTGCACGTGCTCGTGCGCCCGACCAAAGACGGCCTCGGAAACGCCTACAAGGCGGGCTTTTCATGGGGACTGGAACGCGGTTATGAGGCTTTGTGCGAGATGGACTCGGACTTCTCCCACGACCCCGCCGATCTGCCGCGACTGATCGAGGCGCTCGAGTCGAGCGAGGCGGAGGCGGTGATCGGCTCGCGCTATGTGGCCGGCGGAGAGATCCCGAACTGGTCCCTCTCGCGCCGGGCGATCTCTCGCCTCGGCAACCTCTACGCCGATCTCGTGCTCGGCCTGCACGTGAAGGACTCGACGGCAGGCTTTCGCGCCTACGCGGCGAGCGTGCTCGAGCGACTGGACCTGACCTCGGTGCGCGCCGATTCCTACGGCTTCCAAGTCGAGATGACCTACCTCGTCGAGCAGGCCGGTGCAACGGTGCTCGAGGTGCCGATCCGCTTCGTCGACCGGGTCGAGGGCACCTCGAAGATGTCGGGCCACACCGTCACCGAGGCCTTCGGGCTCGTCGGCATGCTGGCCATCCGCCGGCTGCTCGGAAAGCGCCGGGGGAACAAGACGGCGCGAGCGGTGCCAGAGCAGGTGCTGGCTCGCTCCGAGCCGCGCGACGACGGCTCCACCAGCGCCACCCACTGAGCCCGGTAACACCCGACTCGGCGATCAGTACGCCGGCCGATCCGCGGGTCAGGGCCGGACGGCCACCGCCAGCAGGGCCTGCAGCTTCAGCTGGGTCTCGGTCAGCTCCGAGGCGGGGTCCGATCCCTCCACGACCCCGACTCCGGCGGCCAGGCGAGCCGTGGTCCCTGTGATCTGCGCCGATCGCAGCCCGAGCCACCACTCGCCGTCGCCGTTGCCGTCCACGTAGCCGAGAGGCCCCGCGTAGAGCCCGCGTTCGAACTGCTCGTGCTCGCTGAGATAGGCGAGGGCGGGCGCGACGGGCCAGCCGCCGACCGCCGGGGTCGGGTGGAGCGCGAGGGCGAGCTCGAGGGCGGACGCGGCGTCCGGACCCTCCTCGAGGCGGGCGTGCACCGGCGTGGCGAGGTGGGCGACGTTTCGCAGCTCGAGGACGACCGGCTCGTCGGGGGGCATGACCTCGGCGCACAGCGGCTCAAGCGCCGAGACGATGGCCTCGACAACGAGGCGGTGCTCGCGGCGCTCCTTTTCCGAGGCGAGCAGGGAATCAGCGAGCCGGGCGTCGGCCTCGGGATCCCCGCTCCGGGCGACCGTGCCGGCGAGCGGTTCGGAGGCGACCTGATCTTCCTGGCGCCGACACAGTAGCTCGGGGCTGGCACCGACGAAGCCGTCGAGTGCGAAGGCGAGGCACGAGGGATGCAGCGCCCGCAGGCGCCGCAGCAGGTCGGCCTGCTGGAAGGGCCGGTTGGCTTCTACGACCACCTCCCGGGCGAGCACGACCTTGTCGAAGCCGCCCTCTTCGATCGCGGCGACCGCCGTGGCCACCATGTCCCGGAAGGCGGCGTGGCTGCGCGACGAGGTGATCGAGAAGCGGTCGGGGAGCTCACCTTCGGGCGGAAGTGGCGGCGGGTGCCCGGCGAGGGGAAAGCCTGACCGAAGCCGCTCGAGCTCTGGCTCGGCGCCGGCGAGGATCACCCGGGGCGCTTGGCCGGTCCGCGCGACGACCGCGACCTCCGGCACGACCAGGGTCCCTGGAACAGCCGGGTCGAAGGGAAGGGCGCCGAGCACGAGGGCACGGGCCCCCGTGTCGCGCCCGGAGGCGTCGAGGCCGGTGCGAGAGAGGATGTCGGCGACCGCGGCCCCTGCGCCGGGCTCTCCGCCTCCGGAGGCCAGCACGATGCGAGCCGCGACGCCCCACGTGAACAGCGCCTTGCCCTCGCGCTCGAGGACCCTGCCGTCCACATAGGCGCGACGACGCACCTCCTCGAGGCGCTCGGGGGGCAGGGCGGCTTCGAGGACCCGGAGCTCTTCTGGCTCGAGAGGCTTTCCCTCCTCGGTTTCGAGGCGCACCGAACCAGCGGCGCAGGGGCGGCTCATCTCGCCGGGCTGTCGGTGCCCTCGCCGCGCTTGGCACGGGTGGCCGACAGCACCTGGACCGCACCGCCGGCGAGACGGTGCCGAGCGATCCGCTCGAAGCCGGAGCGCTCCATCAGGAAGGAGAGCGCGGCGGGCTCGGGCAGATAGGAGACCGAGCGCGGCAGGTAGCGATAGGCGTCGGCATCGGACAGCAGCGCCCCGATGCGGGGAGCGACGCCCCGGAACCAGAGCCGGTGGCCGAGGCGCACTAGGGGCTGGTCGGGAGTGTCCACCTCGAGCAGGGAGATCCGTCCGCCCGGGCGGATCACCCGGGCTGCCTCCGCGAGCACGCCGGCAAGGTCGGTGAAGTTGCGCAGAGCGAACCCGGAGACGAGCCCGTCGATCGCGCCGTTTGCCAGCGGGAGGGCGCTCCCGTCGGCCTGCAGGAGCGGCCCGGCACCTTCGTGAGCGGCGCCAAGCATGCCGAGAGAGAGATCGGCCCCGAGCGCGCGGTAGCCGCCCGAGCGCAGGCCGAGGAGCAGGTCCCCCGTGCCACAGGCGAGATCGAGCACGACCGAGCCGGGGGCGAGATCGAGCAGCGCCAGGGTCCGGCGCCTCCACCCGCGATCGAGCCCGAGCGTCATCAAGCGGTTGACGAGGTCATAGCGAGGGGCGATCGCGTCGAACATGGCGTGGACCATGACGGTCTTGTCCGACCCGGTAGGCAACGCCTCCCGAGTCAGGCCCTGCGAGCCCCTCAGCGGAA
>JAODBN010000042.1 GCA_025463965.1 Acidimicrobiaceae bacterium | reverse complement strand
GAGCTCGCCCGGCTGCTGCTCAGCGTGACCGGCTGAGCCTGTTCAATGCGCCTCGGGCCGGCTCAGCGGGCAGGGAGCTTCCACCATCGCGACTTGGCGATCTCGGCGCAGGTGGGGCACAGCCTGCAGCGACGGTACCCCGCGCGCCGCGCCGCGGAGATCGGCCAGGAACTTCGCCGAGTCGGATCATCGCCGCGGCCGATGCGGAAGACTTGTAGACCGTGAGCACCACTACGGTTTCCGGCTCCCACTTGGGGACAGTGCCGCTCACCACAATTCCCCACTTGGAGACCACGACCACAGCGCTCGGCGGCGCTGGCAGTCTGACCAATTTCAATGCTGACTTCTTCGTCGCCGCAGTGACGGTAATTCCGTTTTTCCTCCTGGCTCTTGTTTTTACGCAGCGTGTGCTGTCAGCACCGAGACAAGCTGACTGATGACCGCGCCTGGCTGCGGATATTCAAGGACGTCTCGAAAGCCGATCGTCTTCGCTACAGACGCGCCTCGTGGCGATATCGGTACTCGAGTTTCGCTTCCGGGGCGGTCTACTTCGCCGTGGGAGGAGAGGTGGCCGGCCTAATTGCTCTTGCCTTCAGAATCGAGGCCTTGGTCGGACTGGTGTTCGTCTGGACTGTGGCTACCGTGATCGCACCACTTGCCTGGTTTGCCGCTCGGATGGATGAGCCTGTCGCGACGTTCGACGAAAACTTGAAGATTGGCGTCTATCCGCCGAGAGATTGACGCGGGAGCCGAATGATGCCCGAGGTTTGCTCGAGCGGAGAGATGAGCGCATTGAAGCGTTGAGTGACCTCGTAGACGAGGCGACGGCGGCAGCCGAAAGACCACCCGACGAGATCATGGTGATGTTCGAGGTCGAACTCGAAGAGCTCAAGCAAGACGGCGAACTTATACGACGGCGCGCCGCCGATATCGAGTCCTCGACGAACTCCGAGGTCAAGCGAATCGAGGCTGCACGGCGCTGGTCGGCGAAACGAGAGCATCTGGGCTCGCGATCGCGAGGGGCGCGATTGAACCGGTACATGCGACGGGTTCCGCCAAAACCGAACGTCGGATACGAGAATGACGGGCCCACCCCTGCAGGCGACTAGGAAGCGACTTGTTCGAGAGCACTGACCGGGGGACGCGATCAGTCGATCTCTGATAGATCAGCCGCCGAAATACGCCACGAAAGGCCGGCGGATGATCCGCGTCCCTCGAAGGCAGACGTGCTTGTCTCCGACCGATCGCCCGCGAGGATGTTTTGCATCGTCGGTCGGCGGATCAGTCCAGCTACGTCAGCACCAGTTAGGGAGCACGCCGCTTGGAACTCGTCAACGCTTAAGGACGGCTTATGGACACTGCGATGCCATCCTGAGCTGCGCAGATCGCCGAATCGACATTCAGAGCCCGCGGCAGCCCCAGGCCCGAGACGGATCGATGGGCGCTGAGCAGGACCGTTGCCGGCTTAGATGCGATCTCATGGCCGCAGCGCCGTGAGGAAGTGGCGGTCGCGGTCGTAGGAATCCGCGTCGTCGAGGAGTTGCGGGTTGTCGAGCTCTTCGGCCTTCGAGCGGGAAAGGTGGGCAAGGTCATGCAGGCGGATGATCGCCACTCGGATCACATCCTCGAAGGTGGTGCTCGTATCGGCGCCGTAGGCGTCCAGGATCAGCTCCACCCGTCGGCGAGCGTGCTCGATCCCGAGGGCGCCTGCAGGTGTTTCGGCCGTCAGAGGGACGATCCGGGTCGCGAAGTAGGCGATGTCCCAAAGCCTCGGACCCGGTGAGCAGAAATCGAAGTCGATCGCCCCGACGAGCTGCCCGTCGTGAAACACAAGGTTGTGCGGCGAGAAGTCGTTGTGGCAGATGACCTCGGCCGGGACCTTGGCCGGTGACCGCCAGATGGCGCCGTCGGCGGGGAACCCGATGCTGGCGTCGTGGAGGCGACGCAGCCGCTGCGCGCCATCGAAGAGGATCTCATCCGCCCAGACCCATTTCGGCAATGGGTAGGCGGGGACGTCGCCGTCGAGGTAGGAGAGCCGTTCCTGCCCGTGTTGCCCTGACTCATCGAGGCTCACCTCAATCGGGCGCGGAACCCAGTCGATGCCAGCGAGGTGGAGGTAGTCGAGAACACGGTGAACGGTAGGGGTCCAAGGTCCCGCGTCGCGCACGACAGTGTTGCCCTGACGGAACACCGAGTTCATGTTGCCGCCGCCGGGCGGCCCGTCTAGCTCTTCCTCTCCCTCTTGATCCACCACATCAGGGTGCCACAAGGAATAAGACGGGACCCGTGTCGCCACCAAGTGGCAGGCCTTCATGTCGGACGCCGACAATCGCCCCGAACACTTCATCTGCTCGCAACGGTCCGCGCTGACGGTGGCACCGGGTGCCGCCCAGATCGACGGGTATCGAGCAAGTTACTCGAGCGGACGGCAGGATGTGACTGACCCAAACTTGACCTGCCTGACTCCTGGTCGAAGTCGATAGCTGACGCGCTGGCCTTCCTTGAGCGTTCGGTAGCCGGGCATTTCGATTGCCGAGTGATGGACGAAGAGGTCGCCGTGGATGCTGGCAATGATCCCCCAGCCCTGTTCCGCGAGATACCAGCGCACTTCGCCGTGTGCACGCGGTGGTTCAGGCGACAGCGGATACCTGTCGAGGGAGCCGTATTCCCAGCCAGCATGTTCGCCGTGTCAAGAAATCTGGACAAATCCACCGCCGAATAGGTTTTAGCCAGGCGGCGCGAGGTAGGTCTCGACCGGAGGAAACCAGCCGAGGCTCTCGTGGGGCCGGATGCGGTTGTAGATGTCGCGATAGGTCTCGATCTCGTCGACGAGGTCCTGAGAGTTCGGGATCTCGATCCGGTAGAGGTGCTCGTATTTGAGTGACTGGTTGAATCGCTCGACGACCCCGTTGGTCTGTGGCGAGTAGTGGCGCGTCCGGACGTTGGTGAGCTCGGGATGGCTCGCGATGAACCTGGCGAAGTCGAGTGATTTGTAGGACGGGCCGTTGTCCGTGACGATGATGACCGGGGTGATCTCGCCGGTCATAGGGTCGGTGCAGTCGACCAGCAGCGAGTGGCCGAGGAGTGCCTTGGCGTTCACGATCGCTTCCTTGAGCGCGTTGATGGCGTCGCGCGAAGCGGTGCGGTTGGTGACTGGGGCGGCGAGCACGACCTTGGCGAAGTAGTCCGTCACCGGCGCGATCCACCATGACTGGACGCTCGTGACCTCGAGCTGGGTGAAGTCGGTCTGCCAGACACGGTTGCGACGCTTCGGTGGCTCCACGAACGCCTTCTTGCGAGCGTCGGCCATCGCCCGTCGCTCGGCCTGGTAGCGGGCGGGTTGCAGCAGATCACGGCGCTTCAGCGCCCGATAGACCGACGATTGGGAGACCGTCACGCCGTCAGAGCGCAGCATCGCCCAGATCTTTCGGTGACCCCACGCTGACCACACCCCGGCGTGGGTGGCGGCAGGTTCTTCGATGTCGTCCACGATCGGTGCCGGCCAGCGCTTCACCTCTCGCCCGCCAAGATGCCCCGCCCGCCACGAATACCAGGTCGATCGGGGAATGCCGAGGCGAGCGCAGAACCGGTCGACCGTCATTGCAGCCTCGGCGCGGATTACTTCAAGGACCTCGAACTCGGGTAGAGCGCCCCCCTTTACGCCATACGCGAAGTTCCACGTAGGCCTCGCCCAGGGCGGTGGTGAGATCGTCGATCTGAGCTTGCAGCTCAGCCTCGCGTTTGCTCGCCGGCGCCCTTGCATTGTCGCCTCGCGAAAGCCCCTCGCGCCCACCTTCGGTGA
>JAODBN010000431.1 GCA_025463965.1 Acidimicrobiaceae bacterium | reverse complement strand
CCCGCCGTCGAGCCCGATCGCCTCGAAGACCTGAGCGCCCGTGTACGAGGCGATCGTCGAGATGCCCATCTTCGACATCACCTTGAGCACGCCCTTGCCTGCCGCCTTCACGTAGTTGCGCACCGCTCGGCGCTCGCTCAGCTCCCCGAGGTCACCCGAGCGCACCATCTCCTGCACCGACTCGAGCGCGAGGTACGGGTTGACCGCTCCCGCTCCGTAGCCGACGAGCAGAGCGAGGTGATGCACCTCGCGGGCCTCCCCGGTCTCGACGACGAGACCGACCCGCGTCCGGGCGCGCTCGCGCACGAGGTGGTGGTGAACCGCGGAGGTGAGCAGCAACGCCGGGATCGGCGCCAGCTCCCGGCTCGAGTGCCGGTCGGAGAGCACGACGATGTTGGCTCCGGCCTCGATCGCGGCGACCACCTCGTCGCAGACGCGGGCGATGGCCGCCTCGAGCGCAGCACCGCCGCCCGAGACCGGGAACAGCCCGTCGATCGCGAACGAGGAGAACCCAGGGGTCTCGCCGTGCTCGTCCACGTAGAGCAGTTTGGCGAGGGCGTCGTTGTCGAGGATCGGGCTGTCGAGCACGATCTGGTGGCACGAGTCGGGCCCGGGGTCGACGAGGTTCTGCTCGGGACCGAGTGTCGCGGAGAGCGAGGTCACGAGCTCTTCGCGAATGGCGTCGAGCGGCGGGTTCGTGACCTGGGCGAAGAGCTGGGTGAAGTAGTCGAACAGGATCCGGGGCCGCTCCGAGAGAACCGCCACCGGGGTGTCCGAGCCCATCGAGCCAACCGGCTCGGCACCGCTCGCCGCCATCGGCGCCACGATCACCCGCAGCTCCTCGGCGGTCACCCCGAAGAGCCGCTGCTGGCGCACCACCGAGCCGTGCTGGGGAAGAAGCATCTCCCGGGGGGGAAGGTCCTCGAGGCGAAGCAGCTCGTGCTCGAGCCACTCGGAGTACGGCTGCTCGGCCGCGAGGCCTGCCTTGATCTCGTCGTCGCTGACGATCCGGCCCTGAGCGGTGTCCACAAGGAACATGCGGCCGGGCTGTAGGCGTCCCTTCTCGACCACGGACTCGGGTGGGAGGTCGAGCACCCCCACCTCGGAGGCGAGCACGACGAGGCCCTCGTCGGTGACCCAGTAGCGGGCGGGGCGCAGGCCGTTGCGGTCGAGCACCGCGCCGATCACTGTCCCGTCGGTGAAGGCCACCGCGGCGGGACCGTCCCACGGCTCCATCAGGCAGCCGTGGTACTGGTAGAACGCCCGTCGGGCCGGGTCCATCTCGGCGTGGTTCTCCCACGCCTCGGGGATCATCATCAGCACCGAGTGCGGGAGGGAGCGGCCGGCCATGTGGAGGAGCTCGAGCACCTCGTCGAAGGTGGCCGAGTCACTGGCGCCCGGGCTGATGACCGGCAGGAGCCGCTCGATGCCGCCCGGCACGAGGTCGCTGTGGAGCAACGCCTCGCGCGCCGCCATCCAGTTCCGGTTGCCCGCGACGGTGTTGATTTCACCGTTGTGGGCGATCAGGCGGTAGGGGTGGGCGAGCGGCCATGACGGGAAGGTGTTGGTGGAAAAGCGCGAGTGCACGAGGGCGAGCGCGCTCACCACCCGCTCGTCGGCGAGATCGGGGAAGAAGCTCCGCAGCTGGTCAGTGGAGAGCATCCCCTTGTACACGAGGGTGCGCGTCGACAGTGAGCAGAAATAGAGCTCGTCTCGGGCGTGCTCGGCCCGCTTGCGCACCACCCAGGCGAGGCGCTCGAGGGCATCCCCACGAAGACCCGCTCGCGGGCCCGAGGGATCCGGGGCGAGGAAGCACTGCACGAAGCTCGGAGCGACGGCGGCGGCGGCCACGCCAGCCCGCTCGAGGACGACGGGAACCTCGCGCCAGGCGAGCACCGTGCAACCCTCCTCGGCGGCGATCGCCTCAACCGCGGCACGCGTGTCGCCGGCGGCCGCCGGATCGCGGGGCAGGAAAGCGAGCCCGGCGGCGTAGGAACCCGGAGCGGGCAGCTGCGCGCTCGCCACAGCGGCGAGGAACTCGTGCGGCATCTGCAGCAGGATTCCGGCACCGTCGCCGGTCTGCGGATCGGCACCGAAGGCCCCGCGGTGGGCGAGATTTTCGAGCGCAGTCAAGGCCAGGTCGACCAGCTCGTGGCTGGGGCCGCGGCGCAGCTCGGCGACGAAGGCGACGCCGCAGGCGTCGTGCTCGAAGCGCGCGTCGTACAGACCAGCGTTGGGGGTGCCAGATGCCATCAGTCCTCGGTCCAGTGCGCCCGAGCCGCTCGACTCGGGATCTTCGCAGCCCCGTTCGGGACCGCAACGCACGGGACGCCCTTGGCCCGGCTACGAGAGTTTACACGCCGTTCTCGGAAGCCTTCCGCAACAACGGCTCAACCCGGGTCTTCGGAGCGAACGCCCTGGTCGCTGACGTAGTCCGTCCAGCCCCTGCCGTCCCAGTAGCGCAGCTCGTGCCGACCGCCGGGGTCGGGATACCAGCCGTATGGCGGCAGGTGCTCGCCGGGCGGCGGCGGGTTCCCCGCGACCGGGGCCTCCACCGGCTCCTCCAGTTCGGCCTGCTCGGCCCGGCGCTCCGCACGCTCGTCCTCGGTGCGGCGTCCCTCGCTCCGGTGGATCGCGCCGCCCCCGCTACCACCGGCGCCGAACGTGCCTGCGGACCAGTCCGCCGGGATCCGCTGGGTGAGCGCGTCCGTCGTCGGACGGGTGGTCGCACGCGCGATGAGGAACGCGAGCAGCCCGATGACCGGGGAGACGAGGAAGAAGACCGCCCACAGCCACGCCGGCAGGTGCCAGGGGGTGGTCCCGACCTGGAGCCGAAGGCGCTGCGCCGCCCGGTAGGCAAAAGCGGCTGCGAGGACGCTCACGATCGCGTCGATCACCAGCACGGACGGGGTGAGCTGGAGGTTCACCGCCCGAATGGTACTGGTCGGCCGCTCGCGGGGCACAGATGGGGCCGGGCGACGGACGGTCCTGCACACGTGGCGGCACTCGAGTCATGGCATCGGCGCCACCAACGTGCAGGTAGCCGCCGGGTCTTCGGCTCGGCGGGGGGCCCGGCAGGCCGTGCGGCTCGTAGGATCGTCTCAATGCAGGAGCGCTTCGACATGGCGATCGCCGGGGCCGGTGTCATCGGTAGCACGGTCGCCTGGCGACTGGCCGAAACCGGGCGGCGCGTCTGCCTGGTCGACCCTCTCCCCGGGCGCGGTGCTTCCTATGCCGCGGCAGGAATGCTCGCCCCGGTGGCGGAGGCGGCCTATGGCGAAGAGGTCCTGCTCGGCCTCAACTTGCGCGCCGCTGCCAGTTGGAGCGCCTTTGCGGGCGAGCTCGAAGCCTGCGCCGGTCAGCAGATCGGTTTCGAGCAGTCCGGCACCTTGCTCGTGGCCTACGACCCCGGCGATCGCAAGGTCCTCGCGGAGGTCCACGGCTATCAGAACGACCTCGGCCTCTCGGCTCGCTGGTGCACACCAAGTGAGTGCCGCCGCCTGGAGCCCGCTCTTGCCCCTGGGGTGCACGCCGGTGTGCTCGCCGAGGGCGACGCCCGGGTGGACAATCGCCGCCTCATGGCGGCACTAGGCGCCGCCTGCATGAACGCGGGGGTGACGGTGGTGACGGCAACCGTCGACGAGGTGCTCATCGAGTCTGGCCGCGCCCGGGGCCTGTTGGCCAGTGGCCGGGAGCTCCTGGCACCGACGGTGCTGCTGGCGGCCGGCCACGCGACCGGTGCCCTGTCGGGGCTCCCCACCGGACTGCTCCCACCGGTCAGGCCGGTGAAGGGTCAGATCCTGAGGATGCGCAGCCGTGACCGTGAGCCGCTTCTCACCCGCACGGTCCACGCGATCGTGGAAGGTTCGAACGTCTACCTCGTCCCTCGAAGTGGCGGGCGGCTGGTCGTCGGCGCGACCGTCGAAGAGCGCGGGGAGGACGTGACGGTCACCGCGGCGGGCGTGCACGAGGTTCTGCACGACGCGCTCGCCGTGGTGCCGGCGATCGATGAGCTCGAGCTCGTCGAGGCGCTCGCCCGCCTGAGGCCAGGATCTCCGGACAATGCTCCCATCGTCGGGCCGACGGCCGTCGAGGGGCTGCTCATCGCCACCGGTCACTACCGCAACGGGATCCTCCTCGCCCCGGTCACCGCCGAGGCGCTCTTGGCGCTGCTCACCGAGGGCGAGCTGCCGGGATGGGCAGCGGCCTTCTCCCCGGCACGCTTCGCGGAGCGCCGCTCCGAGGCAGGCGTGGCAGACGGGCCCGTACCGGCCAGCACCGGCACATGAGCGCCGGACAAGAGGTCCTCCTGAACGGCCAGCCCCGGGCGCTCGCCCCCGGCGCTACGGTCGCGACCGTGGTCAGCGAGCTGCTCTCGAACACTGCGGGCTGCGCAGTCGCGGTGAACGGAGAGGTCGTGCCCCGTGGACAGTGGGTGGATACCGAGCTCGCCGCGGGCGACCGCCTGGAGGTGCTCACCGCGGCTCCGGGCGGATGACGGGCCGGGAGACGCGCGTGCCCGGCGGCGCATCGAGCGCGACGCCCGACGGTGGGACGAGTGTGGGTCGCAGCGAAAAGCTCGTGATCGCCGGTGAGGTCCTCGAATCGCGACTCTTCCTCGGCACCGGGGGCGCCCCGAGCACCGACGTCCTCGACCGGGCGATCGCCGCCGCGGTGCCGTCTCTCGTCACCGTCGCCCTGCGCCGAGTCCAGCCGGGCCAGGCGCACTCGCTGCTCGAGGTCATCGGTCGCCATCCGGTGCGGCTCCTCCCGAACACGGCTGGTTGCTTCACCGCGCGCGATGCCTTGTTGACCGCCCGGATGGCGCGCGAGGCGCTCTCGACCAGCTGGGTGAAGCTCGAGGTGATCGGAGACGACCGGACGCTTCTGCCGGATGCCGTGGAGCTGCTGACCGCAGCAGAGGATCTCGTGGCAGACGGCTTCGTCGTGCTCGCCTACACCAACGACGAC
>JAODBN010000430.1 GCA_025463965.1 Acidimicrobiaceae bacterium | reverse complement strand
AAGGACCGCTTCGGGGCCCAGATCCGCACCCACTACCCGCCGGACGTCGCCACCGAAGTCGCCATCGTCGCCCAGGAGGCCACGCCGCTCGACGCTCTGTACGAGCCGGGCGCCCCCGGTGAACGCCCCACCAGGCCGGTCGGGGGCGTCTCGGTGTCGCTGCCGCCCTTCATGGCCGACCTCGTCGCCCGGCTGAGCCAGGCCGCTCGGGCGAGCAACCGGGTGAACCAGCGCTCGGGGGTGTCGGTCCGCCTGTCGGTCGCCAACCAGGAGACCCTGCTCGCCGCATCACTGCGGCGAGCGCTGCGACTGGGGGAGAGCGACGCGGCGCCGAGGGTCAGCGATCTCGGCGCCCTCGCCGCCTCGACGCTCGGAAAGGTCGAGGTCGAGGGCTTCGAAGAGGGAGAGGACCAGGAGGTCTTCCGCGAGCTCGTGGACCAGGCGGTCCGCCAGACCTTCCGCGAGTCGGTCGCACCTCAGGGCCTGCCCGAAGTGGTGGCAGCCTTCGGCGAGGGTCTCGTGGTCGAGGTGGGACCGGCTGCCGGTTCGCGTGAGTACCTGGAGCTCGTGGCGGGCCTCGCGCCGCTGAAGAAGGTCGTAGCCGGCCTCGTCGGCCCGGAGGCCCCAGCCTCCTCGGTCGCATCTGCAGTGGAGCTGGTACTGGAAGGACTCCACCTGTCGCGCCGTCTCAACAAGGATGGTGGCGGCGATCCCGGCGTTCCCGCCTCCTACCGCTCCCGGTGAGCTGGCGCTACTCCCGCTGGGACGGGAGCCAGCGGCTACGCGACCTCGACGCCGACGAGGTGCTCGGCAAGATCGCCGACGACCTGCTCTACCACGGCGACGTCGAGGCGGCCTTGCGCCGCCTGCTCCAAGAAGGCTGGACGACCGAGGACGGGCGCCGTGTCGAGGGGCTGCGCGAGCTGATGGAGCGCATCCGCGCGCGGCGCCAGGAGCTGACTGCGAGAGATCCGTCGGGCTTGACCGAGGACGTGGTGCGGGCGCTCGACGAGGTGCTGAGCGCGGAGCGTCGCGGCATCGACCAGCAGGCGGAGCGAGCGCGCCGCGAGGCCGGCGGCGACGAGGTCGCCGCCCAGCGAGCTGGCGAACATGCCGCCGAGCAGCACACCGAGCTGGACCTGCTCCCAGACGGCCTCGCCGACCAGATCCGCGCGCTACGCGCCCACGAGTTCGCCTCGCCACAGGCCGAGCAGCGTTTCGAAGAGCTGCTCGACCAGCTCCGCCACGACCTCGCCCAAATGCAGCTCGACCGCGCCGCAGCGGCCATGGCCCAGGCCGGACCCGAAGAGCGCGAGCACCTGCGTGCCGGGCTCGCGGCCCTCAACCAGATGCTCGCCCAGCGGGCCGCGGGACAGGAGATCGATCCTTCCTTCGAGGAGTTCGCGCAGCAATTCGGCGACCTGTTCCCCGGGGCCAACACTCTGGACGAGCTCCTCGAGCAGCTTGCGCAGCGCATGGCTGCGGCCTCGTCGTTCCTCGCTTCGCTCGATGACGACCAGCGAGCCCAGCTCGAGGCGCTTTCTGCCGAGCTGCTCGGCGATCTCGACCTCGCCTGGCAGATGGACCAGCTCTCCGAGAACCTCCAGCAGCTGATGCCCCAGCTCGGCTGGGACCAGCGCGCCGGTGGGCAAGGGCCAGCGATCGGGCTCGGCGAGGTCGGCGAGCTGTTCTCCGAGCTCGGAGCGCTCTCCCGGCTCGAGCAGCAGCTGTCCTCGGCCACCGGCAGCGCCGCGCTCGCCGAGGTGCCACGCGAGGCGGCCGAGGTGCTCGGCCCGGACGCCGCCGCGTCGCTCGAGGCGCTCGCCCAGCTGACCAAGCGCCTGGAGGCAGCCGGGCTCGTCGCCCGGCGCGAGGGCCGGCTCAAGATGACGCCGCGCGGGCTGCGCCGCCTTGGGACCAAGGCGCTCGAGGAGCTGTTCGCCCGGTTGCGGCGCGATCGCCTCGGCGACCACCCGCTCGCGATGGCGGGAGTCGGGCACGATCCCGAGGGGGAGACCAAGCCCTACGAGTTCGGTGACCCGTTCCGGCTGGACGTGCAGGAGACGGTCCGCAACGCGGTCCGCCGCTCGGCCGTCCCGCGCACCACCTCCGGCCGCCCCGGTGTCGAGCTGCCGGTCAGTTTGCATCCGGACGACTTCGCGGTCGAGCGCTCCGAGCAGGTGGCCGCGGCAGCGACGGTGCTGGCGGTGGACCTGTCCCTGTCCATGCCGATGCGGGACAACTTCCTTGCGGCAAAGAAGGTGGCGATGGCCCTCCAGGCTCTCATCGCCTCGCGTTATCCGCGCGACTATCTCGGCCTCATCGGCTTCTCGGCCACTGCCCGGGAGATCCGCGCCGAGGAGTTGCCGGAGGTCTCGTGGGACTTCGCCTACGGCACCAACCTCCAGCACACGTTGGCGCTCGCCCGCCGCATGCTCGCGCATCGCAGCGGAGCAAAGCAGGTGATCCTCATCACCGATGGCGAGCCGACGGCGCACGTGCTCGAGGACGGCGAGGTCTTCTTCAATTACCCGCCCGTTCCCGAGACCATCGAGGCGACGCTTCACGAGGTGGCGCGTTGCACGCGCGAACGGATCCGCATCAACACCTTCGCCCTTGACTCGACCGGTGAGCTGCGGGCCTTCGTCGAGGAGATGACCCGGCGCAATCGCGGCCGCGCATTCTTCGCCACGCCAGACACCCTCGGCGACTACGTGCTCGTGGACTTCGTCGAGCAGCGCAGCGCTCGCAGCCGGCTCACTAGAGGCGCCTGAGAGCTCGACGTCCGCACACGCGCGGGCCTCCTCGTCGCTGCCGGGACGGTCCTCGCGGCACGCGTCGGCCGTGGACGGCGGCACTGTCGGGCACGGTTCGATCCACAGGGTCGATCGCCCCGGATGAATTACCCCCTTGCGCTGGTGCGCGCCGGCGTCCATCATGGGACTACAGCCATGTAATTCCACCGTTGCTACTCGGCGGAATGCGCAGAGAGGGGAGGGTGCCGTGGACGTCCAGGCGCTCATTGGTGGACATTCCAACGTCACAGGAACCGAGCCGACCTGGCAGTCGCGGGCCAACTGCATGGGGGTGGACCCTGAGCTCTTCTTCCCAGAGCGAGGCTCCTCCACGCGCGAGGCGAAGGAGGTCTGCCGGGGCTGCGTCGTACGCGTCGACTGCCTCGAGTTCGCCATCGCCAACGGGGAGAAGTTCGGCATCTGGGGCGGGATGAGCGAGCGGGAGCGCCGCCGGGTGCGCCGGGCGCGGGTCCTGCAAAAGCGCCAGCAGGCCGCCTCCTAGCACCCACCGGCGACCGGCGGGGCGGAGAGGGGTCGCGTCCCGCTTCGCTGCCGTGAACGGCGCAAACAGCGTCGTCGCGAGGCGCTCGTTAGGCTCAGTGCGCCCCGAGAGCGGTCGTCCCGGGGCCCGAGGAGGTCACATGAGCGAGACCGATCCGCATCTGCCTGAGCACGAGAATCCCGAGCCGCTGGAGCTCGAGGACTCCGCCGACGTGGGGCCGCGCGACAGCGAAATCGACTTCGACGACGAGCAGCAGGACGAGATCGGTCCACTCGACGAGAAGGAGGCCCGCGAGGCCGGCGCCCTGCTCGACGATCCCGAGTCCCTCCCGGATCCCGACGGGGACGACTAGCAGCGTCGCCATAACGCCGGCGACAGCAGGGCGGTCCCCTCGACTCACCGATCGAGGCGGCCCTCGAGCGTCAGATCGGGACCGAGATCCAGGCGCTCCCAGTCCGTCGGAGCAGTCGCCTTCAGCACAGCTCCAGGAACCAAGCCGACGAGCTCGGCGCTTGAGATGGCGGTGCCCTCGGCGGCCGACAGCGCGGCCACCGCCGCGTAGGCCTGAGCGGGCCCGAAGCTCCACGGGGCGACGAGGTTGCACGAGACCTGGGCGCCCGAGTCGAGCGGGAAGGCGAGGGAGCGGACGTCGGCCGAGCGCAGGGCCGCCGCAATGCGTCTTGCCTTGGCGAGATCGTGCGTCGACAGCACCAGGTTGTAGGCGACCAACGCCCGGCGGGCGCCCACGCAGCAGGCGCCGGCGCTCGGATGGGCCTTGGGCGGCCCGGTGTCCGGCATCAAGGAGACGAACGCCGACCGCCGCAGCTCAGGCAGCGTGCGCTCCCCGGAAGGCCGCGGGCCGTAGATGAAGCAGGGCAGATCTAGCTCGTCCGCTGCCCACACGGCGAAGCGGTCCCGAGCGGCGACCGCTTCTGCGAGGTCTGCCCGCTCGAGCTCCACAAGCGAGGCGTCAGGAAGCAGCGGCACGAACGGCACGACGTCCACCACGCCCAGGCGGGGGTGGACGCCTACGTGGGCCGAAAGGCTCATCGATCGGACGGCCGCGGCGACGACGGCTCGGACCGCCGACTCGGTGTCCCCCAGAGCGGCGGCACCGAGAGTCAGCACACTGCGGTGGTGCTCAGCGTCTCGGTGCAGATCGAGCAGAGCAGGGCCGGCGGCTAGCGACAGCTTGGCCAGCAGGTCGAGGTCTCGTCCCTCGCTGACGTTCACGACGCAGCTCAGCACGGGCTCACGGCTAGCCGCGAGGAGCCGCGGCGGACTCGCACCCGCCGCCCGGCGGGAGAAGGCTCAGCCGACCTGATGAAGGGTGAGGTGGCGCCTCTGGCGGGCGAGACGACGGCGCTCGCGCTCGGAGGTACCGCCCCAGACACCGTGGTCGATGTGGTTGACCATCGCGTACTCCAGGCACGGAGCCTTGACGGGGCAATCCGCGCAGATCCGCCTCGCGACGTCCACACCGACACCGTCGCTGGGGAAAAATGTCTCGGGCGGAAGCTCCCGGCACTTGCCCTGCGTCATCCACTCGGTGTCCATCACACCACCATTCTGCCCTCTGGGGCGCCGAAACACACGGCACCGAACCAGAGCGGACTCCCGGCGGCCGGGTAGGTGGAGCCCCCCCACACCGCCCCGTCCACCGGGGTCCTGCTCTGTTACGAATACGTTACGTGGGTGCCTCGCAAAAGGCAACCCCCCCGAGCTGGGACTTTCCAAAGTCCGGCAATTGTCCGGGGAACCGCCCGGAACACGGCGGTAATCTGCCAGCACCAAGCTTAGTTCCGGCCCCGGTACACTCGTCCGGCCGACGGCTCCCGAGTGGGGGCCCGGAGCGAGGAGCTGAGAATCCGATGACGATGCCCCCGGTCGACGCGAGTGCCCCCCAGGAGCCTCCCCGCGGCCATGTGCGGGTCGTCTACCTCGGCCCGGTGGCGCCGCACTGGGAGGTGGAGTCCGGGTTCGGGGACCGGGCGCTCGTCGAGGCGTTCCGCGAGCGTGCGCTCGCCCGGCTCGTGCTGCTGCCGCCCCACGACCCGCAGTTCCGGCGCAACCGCGAGCGGGTCGTGCGTGACGCGGAGCGCGAGAACCTCATCCTCGAGTGGGACCTCGGCCTCCCCGAGGCCGACGGCCAGGCCGCCCAGGCCTAGCTGTCGCTCGTCGTCCCCGCCGGTCGGCGAGGACGCGCCCAGGCGACTCGGTCCACAGACCTCAGCGGGGTGCCTCGTCGGGGCCGCCAGCATCTCGGTCGTCCTGATCAGCCTCCGGCTCCGGCCGCGGCTCAATGGGCAGGTTGACCCGTTCGATCCAGAGCCCGGGGGCGTCCACCTCGGCGGGAGTGGGCAGGCTGGACTCGACCACCCACAGCTTGGCCAGCTCCGTCTCGCCGCCGCGCTCGAGCACACCCCGAACGAAGGCTTCGCCCCGCTCCAGCTGCTCCTGGTCGAGATGCAGGCCGAACAGCGCTTCGGCGACCCGCTCGTCGCTTCCCCGCTCCACCCTGCGCCGGTGAAGGGCCTCCTTGATGCTCGCTCGCGAGGCGATCGTCCGCCCGGCGACAGCATCGGTCGCCCACTCGGTCCATCCTGCGATGACCGCGACGAGGGCACTCAGCTCGGCGCGCAGGCGTCGCAGCTCGGGGGTGTCGGCCGCCTCGGTGAGACCTCCGGGTTCGCCGAGGAGCCGGGTGAGCTCTCCCAGGTCGGCGAAGTCGCCACTGCCCGCTTCGCCGAGGCGGGCCTCGAGCGCCTGCGGGTCGGGCCGAAAGGCGGCGGCGTTCGCCACGAGCAACTGTTCGAGGCGAGCGGCCACGTGTGGGCGGGAAAGCACGGCATGCGTCGCGACGTCGTGCGTCACGAGCCAGAGCCGGGCGTCGTCGGGCGGCAGGCTCCACGCTTCGATGAATTCGGCGAGGTTCGCCGGGATGACGAGGAGCTCGCGCGGACCCCGGCGCGGCAGCGGCAGCTCGTACTGGCCGAGGGTGCGCCGGGACAGGTGGCCCACCACCGAGCCGACCTGCATGGCGATCATCGCCGGCGCGACCGCCGTGCTCCACTGGCCGAGCAACGCGTCGAGCTGCGCCTCGTCGGCGTCTTCTCCAAGGCCCAGGCGGCTCAGCGCGCCGAGGTCGCCCAGTCCGGCAGGGCCCTCGTCGCCCGGCTCGTCGCCGGGAGCGATCGGTGGGCCGAGCGCGGCCGCCACGCCCTCGATGAGCTCGCGCCATCCTTCGAGCGAGCGGCGCACCCACTCGGCGCGGGTGGTCGGCAGGATCTCGATTGGGCGCCCGTCCGGGGTCGTCGTCATCCCGGTCACGTCGGCGACTTGGAGCTCGGCGATCCGCGTGAGCTCCTCGAGGCGCATCCGTTCGACGGGCTCGACGTTCGCCTCAGGCTCGCCCTCTGCGCCGATGCTCTGGGCGAGCTGTGCGGCGAGATCCCATTGGATGGGGGAGTCCGTCCGCAACAGCCGGAGCAGGTCGCCGAACATCCCCGGGAAGAAGCCGCCCATGCCCGCAGGGACGTCGGGGCTCATACAGCGAATCTAGGCGCGTCGGCGGCCCAAGGGTGCATCCACCGGTCACCGGTAGGATCGCCCCATGACGGAGGTGACCGGCACCCTCTACCAGCGGGCCGGTGGGGCCGAGCCGTTGCTTCGGATCGTCGCCCGGTTCTATGCCGGGGTGGCCACCGACCCGGTGCTCCGGCCGCTCTATCCCGAACAGCTCGGGCCCGCCGAAGATCGTTTCGGTCTGTTCCTCGTCCAGTGGACCGGCGGCCCGGAGCAGTACACGGCGACCCGGGGTCACCCCAAGCTGCGCCTGAGACACCTCGAGTTCGCCATCGGCGAGGCCGAGCGAGACGCCTGGGTCTCTCAGATGACCGCTGCCGTTCGCGCCGAGGGCCTTCAGCCTGAGGTCGAAGCGGAGCTCCTCGACGCGCTCGCTCGAACGGCGAACTTTCTCGTCAACCGCGGAGGGCTGGCCATCGGTGGCAGCTCATGAGGTGGTCCTGGGCGAGCCCTGCCGCCTGGAGGTAGGAGTAGCAGGTCGTCGGGCCGACGAAGGAGAAGCCGCGTCGGCGAAGCTCCTTGGACAGCGCAGCCGAGAGTGGTGTCGAAGCCGGGAGCTCGGAGAGAGCGGACCGGTTGCCCTGGATGGCAACCCCGCCGACACGCTCCCAGACGAACAGATCGAAGCTGCCCGCCTCCTCGGCCAACGCCAGCAGCGCCCGGGCGTTGTGGATCGCGCTCTCGAGCTTGCCCCGATGGCGGATCACGCCCGGGTCCTGCACCAGGCGCTCCACATCGGAGGGGCCGAAGCGTGCCACCGTCTGCGGATCGAAGCGAGCGAACGCCGCGCGGTAGCCCTCGCGGCGCCGCAGCACGGTCAGCCAGGAAAGTCCCGCTTGTGCCCCCTCGAGGACCAGCAGCTCGAGGTGCGTCGCGTCCTCGTGGACGGGCACGCCCCACTCCCGGTCGTGGTAGTCGACAAGGAGCGGGTCACCGGCCGCCCACGGACAGCGGACCAGGCCGTCGTCCGGGCCGGTGCTCAGCGGGCCGGTGCTCAGCGGGCCGGTGCTCAGCGGTGCGCGGTGGTGCCGGCGGTGAGGACGCCCGACGTCGCGCTCGCTGGGGCGTCCGAGTCCGGCGCCTGGAGGTACGCAACGTAGAACAGGTCGGTCGTGCCTCGGTCGATTCCGATCATCACTTCTTTGCCTGCCCCGAGGCCGTAGAGGTGGCCGCGCAGGCCGACGAGGGAGACGACCGGCTGGAAGTTCACCGACGTGATGATGTCGCCGACGCGCAGCCCGGCGATGCCGGCTGCGCTGCCGGGAGTGACGTTGGTGATTAGGACCCCGGCGGGCTGGAACTCCTTGCGGGGAATGTCCTGGCCGGTCACGCCGAGGGTGCCGTGGGCGACCCGCCCCGCGTCGATCAGCTGGTCCACGACGGGACCGGCCAGCCAGGAGGGCACCGCCACCGCCATGCCGCCGGAGGAACCCGCAACCATGCCGACGACGGCCCCGTCGGCGTCGATGAGGGCGCTGCCGACCGGCGCTTGGCCGGCGGGCAGATCGGTCCGGATGACGTCGGTCAGCTGGGCCCCGTGCACCAGCTGGGCCGAGTCCAGCCCCTGTAGGGCGCCGAGAACGTAGGTGCCACCACCGGGCGCGGTGACAGCGATCGCCAGCGACTGGCGCTGGACGGCGTCCTTTGAGCCGAGGCGCAACGCGGTGAGGTTGGAGGCCCCGTTGATGTGGAGCACCGCGATGCCGCTTTGCGGGTCGCTGGCCACGAGGGTCGCCACGTAGGGCACCTCGTCGGAGAACGTGACGAGCATGCTTGTGGCGCCCTGGACGTAGGCGGCCGGCGCGACGATCATCCCGTCGGCGCGCACGACGAGGCCGAGACAGCGCCGATCGCTCGTCCCGTGCATCACGTCGATGGTCGCCACCGAGGAGCCAACCGCGGTGATGCTGGCGACGAGCGTCGCTCCGAGGCCGACGCTGCGGGGGACGGCACTCGTGCCGAGGAGGGTGTTGGTGCTGGTCTGAGGAACCGCGGGAGGCACGGAGTGGCCGGCGAAGGCGCCGGCGAGATGGGTGCCGAGAGCGACGAGACCGGTGGCCAGGATCGCGCCGACGAGCCCGGCGGTCCACGCGCTCGCCCGGGACGGCTGGTGGTTGAGCCAGCGACGGCGGATTGCGACCGCGTCGAGGGGCAGCGCGACGTTGCCTCCGCCCAGCTCCGAGGGATGGCGCCAGAGCCGGTCCTCCGGGGGGAGGAGGGGTCCGGTGAAGCCCTCGTCGGGGGCGTCGTCGAAGTCACCTACAGAGGACGCCACGGACCGGCACGCTACCGCTGCCAGGGCCGCTTCGGCAGTCGGGTCCCTCCCCGGGCGCCTACCATGGCCGGCGATGCCCCGGCCCGTCCTCCCATGAGCGCGGAGCCATGAGCACGGACCTGGCCCTCGACCTCGGGAGTGTCACCACCCGGGTGACCGACCGGGATGGGGTACGCCTCGACGAGCCCACACTGGCAGCGATCGACGGTGATTCCGGCCGGCTCCTCGCCTTCGGGCGGGAGGCTGAGGCGACGGGGGCGGCTGCGGCCGGCCGTGTGCACCTGCTCCGGCCCGTCCGCCGGGGCCAGCTCGTCGACCTCGGCCTCGCCGAGGAGATGCTCGCCGAGGTGCTGCGCCGTGCTGGGGTGAACCGGCTCTCGCGTCCCAGAGTCCTGGTCGGGGTGCACGTCGGCGCGACCCCCGTCCAGCGGCGGGCAATGGAGCGGGCGCTCGCTCGTGCCGGGGCCCGAAGCGTTCGCTTCATCGAGCTGCCCCTGGCCGTCGCCGTGGGCGCGGGGCTCGCGATCGAAGAGCCGTCCGGCTCGATGGTCGTGGAGGTTGGCGGCGGGACCACGGACATCGCCGTCCTGGCGCTCGGCGGGATGGTGACCGCGGACTCGGTGGACCGTGGGGGGGACGACTTCGAAATGGCCATCCGCAGCCAGCTCGTCCGACACCACGGCCTCGTCGTGGACCGGCCGACGGCCGTCGAGGTGCTCCGACTCGTCGGCACCGTCCAGCCGACCGGTCCCGGTTCGGGGGAGGATCGTCGCACGGACCAGCGTGTCGAGGTCGTGGGTCGTGAGCTGTCCACTGGGCGCCCCGCTGCGGCCGTGATGCGACGCTCCGAGGTCCGCCAGGTGCTCGTCGAGCTCCTTGGTGCGGTTCTCGACGCCGCGGTCCGCTGCATCACCGAGGCGCCCCCCGATCTCGCCAACGACCTGTTGAGCTCAGGCCTCGTGCTCGCGGGCGGCGGGAGCCAGCTCGACGGCCTTGACCTGCGCCTCGCCCGGGCGACCGGCCTACCCGTCCATGTCGTGCCCAATCCCCACCTGACGGCCGCGATCGGGGCTGCCAGCTGCTTGGACTCGCTCGCCGACCTCCCTCCGCTCGCCGGCGCGCGGCGGCGTTAGCTGTCGGTCACCGCTCCAGGCGAGGATCCTCCCGCCCGGCGCCGAGGACGTCCTCGGCGGCCTGACGGACCTGCCAGTCCCGATCGGCGAGTCGCTCGGTAAGCGCCGCCTCCACGTCGTCTCCCTCGAAGGCGGCGAGGGCGACAACCGCTCGGCGACGGACGGCGGGCTGGTCGGAGAGGGCGGCGAGCACGGCGAACTTGGCCTCGTCGAGCGTTTGCGCCGGGATCGCCTCGTGCGC
Source organism: Acidimicrobiaceae bacterium (assembly GCA_025463965.1). GTDB lineage: Bacteria > Actinomycetota > Acidimicrobiia > Acidimicrobiales > Bog-793 > JAODBN01. Next base: position 1,664 of record JAODBN010000430.1, on the reverse strand, counting down.
GGCGCCGGCGATCGCCCCGAGCGCAGCGACCGCGGACTCTCGGCACAGCGCGTCCTCGTGGTGGCCGGCGACCTCGGCGAGCGCCGGGATCGCCGCCGGCTCGGAGCGTTCGCCGAGGGCGAAGGCGGCCGCCTCGGCGACCGCCGGTTCGGGATCGGACAACAGCGGCAAGTAGTTCGTGCCGGGCAGTCCCGCTACGAGCTCGCAGGCAGCGGTGCGGACCGCCGGGTCGGGATCGGCCAGGGCTCGCTCGGCGTCGGCGGTGCTCGCCACGCCGAGACGCACCAGCGCCCCGAGGGCCGCCGCGCGCACCGGACCCGCCGGGTCGCCAAGCGCGAGCCGCGCACCGGTCTCGTCGCCGCGGTAGCCGGCGAGCGCGGCAGCGGTCCTTCGGCCGACGACTTCGCGGCGCTCGGTCACGCGCTCCCCGCTGATGAGCGCCCCCTCGGGAGCCGACTCTCCGCGGCTCGGAAGCGATCCGGGCGCGCCCGGCTCCGAGCCGGGTCGTGGCAGGCTACCCGCCATGTCCTGGTCGGAAGGGGGAATCGGGGCGCCTTCTGCGGCTGCGCAGGACCCGGGCCATCAAGGCCTCACGCTACCGGGCAGGGGCGGCCGGCCGAGGGGACGCCGCGCCCGCCGGACCCGTCGCCGACGGGTGCTGTCGGTGGCACTCGCCGTGGCCGGCCTGCTCGTGGTCGCAGTGGTCGTGGCGTCGTTCGTGTCGGTGCCCTATTACGCGCTCACCCCCGGCCAGGGGATCGACGTGGCCAACCTCATCTCGGTGCCGGCCCGCGTCGACCATGCACACCGAGGACGCGTGCTGCTCACCGACGTGAACCTCGTTCCGCTACGGGCGATCGACTACCTCTTCTACCGCTGGAACTCTGACGACCAAGTGGTCCCCTCGGGCGAGCTCGTCGGCACCGCGACCAGCGCGCAGTACAACGAGCAGGGCGCGATCGACATGGACAACGCCCGCCAGGCGGCGACGGTGGTGGCACTCTCGCGCCTCGGCTACCCGGTCCGGGCGGTTCCCTCCGGGGTGATCGTGTACCAACCGCTTCCGGGCTCTCCGGCTGCGGCACATTTGGCTGTCGGTGACGTTGTCACCGCCATCGGCGGGACACCGACCCTGACGCTCGTCTCCCTCCAGCGGGCCCTGGCGACGCAGCGGCCAGGAACCGTCGTCGTCCTTTCGCTCGACCGTGTCGCCTCCTCGTCACATCGGTCGGTCGACGTGCGCCTCGGACGCGTCGGCAACGGCGGCGCGACGTGCCTGCCCGTCTCTGCTTCGAAAACGAAGGGATCGGCGACGGCCCAGGCATGCCTGGGAATCGAGACCGCTCCCGCGTACCGGACCGTCGGGCTTCCCTTCAAGGTCACGATCGACTCGGAGGGCATCATCGGTCCCTCGGCCGGGCTCGCCTTCACGCTCGGCCTGCTCGACGCGCTCGATCGAGGTGACCTGACGGCCGGGCGGCGGATCGCCGCGACCGGCACCATGTCGGTCACCGGTCAGGTGGGCGACGTCGGAGGCGTCGCGCAAAAGACCGTTGCCGTGCGCAACGCCGGAGCGAAGGTGTTCTTCGTACCGCCTCAGGAGCTGGCCGTTGCCCGCGCACACGCCGGAAGCACCCTCAAGGTGGAGGCAGTGTCGACGATCG
>JAODBN010000420.1 GCA_025463965.1 Acidimicrobiaceae bacterium | reverse complement strand
TGGGGACGCTCCAGACGACGGTCACAACCAGCGGGCAAGGGGCCGGGGACTTCATGTACTGCATACGCCAGACCTTCTCGCAGGCTTTCAATGCAGGCTCCACATCAAGCGAGCTTTCGGCCCTGGTCTATGGAGGACACGGCTGCTGAGTCCGGCGACGCGAGGTGAGATGCCCCTCCGTAGCGGGGCCGCATACGCTCCCGCCTCGCTGCGCCCGCCTACCAGAGAGGCGGCGGAAGGTCGACGATGAAGGATGCCGGTTGGATGGTGACCAGTTCGCCGTTGGCACTCGTGTACGTGCCGCCGGCATAGTTAACCTCGACCTGCTGCGACTCCTTGGAGACGCCGCCGGTAACCGTGAGAGCGGGCGCGGTGGAATCTGAGTAGGGGAAGCTCCCGGTGGCGAACTGGGTCCACAACCCTCCGACGTAGTACGAGAGCGTGACGGTGCCAGGCAGGGTGCTTCCTGCGCTGGGCGCTGGAGCGTTGGAGAGCTCCATTGACGTCGAGAAGGTCGAGCAGTAGAAGGCGCCGCAGACTAGATCGCTGGTGCCGCTGTAGCTAGCTTGGACCGGCTCGGTCAACGTCTCGGAGGTTGGTCCGATCTGGAAGCTCTGACTCGCGATCGCCTGGATGCCATTCCCGCTAAAGCTTGCCGAGACGCTGTAGTTACCAGGCCCAGGGAAGGACAGCTCGCACTGGAAGACATCACCGCTGCTGAAGCCAGCTGAGCACTTGGACTTCCAGTCGGGGTTGCCAGTAACCGGCGCAAGCAGGACCGACACCGTTCCGGCGGGCACGTCCATTGTGGCCCCCGCGCTGTCAGTTGCGCTGAGCGTCATGCTGATAACTGACGAGAGATCGCCCGCCCTGTCCTCCACCTTGGTCGAGGTGGCGTCGTCCGAGAGGGAGATCCCGACAGCCGCGGCGGTCGGTGTGCTCGTCGCACTTGTGGCGCTGCTTGAGTTGGTGGCCACTGGGGGAGTGGTGGTCGTCGTGCTCACCGCCGGAGGAGCCAGGTTGGGCACGAAGGTCCGGGGGCGGGCCATCCAGAAAGCGTCCTGACCGTAGGCCGCCCACCATGCCCAGGTCACGTGCTGCACGTAGCCCCACGTCGCTAGGTCGGGACCGAAGCTGTCGTAGCCAACGATCGCGACTCCATGCGCACCGATGGTTGTCCGCCCCCGCGGAGCTTCGACTGTCGTCCACGGCGTGCTCGACGTGTCCATTGCCGCGGTGTAGTCCGCGACCGGGACGAAGACGCCACCGTAGAGAGCACCGTGACTAGCGAGGTAGTCCTCAAGCGTGGCTCGGTCAGGAGCCGAGACGCCCGTCTTCACTGGGTTGTACTGGAGTCGGTCGATGCCTGGATTCACGATCGAGTGCCACGCCGTAATCTTGTTGCCGGCGATGCCGGTCCGCTGCCAGTAGTTCAAGACCTGGACGGAATCGGCTCCGATGTTGGGACCGCCCGGCCCTCCGACGATGGACTGGTAGGCGGTGAGGAATGGACCTGGGCCGAGCGGCCCGGCGGGCAATCCCTCTTGGGCGTCCCAGCTCTGGATCACATCCCCGACAGCGGCCACGGCGCAGTCACCGACCGCCTGGTCCCCGCCATTTCCGTATAGGCCGAACTGGGGGACACCCGAGTAGCGATCGACCGACTTGGGTGCTCGGGCCTGCGTGACGGCGATCCTCCGGTGAACGACCTGCCCGCTGCGCCCCTCGACCGTGAGACCGATGGTGAAGTGGCGAGTACTCAGCGCCGGGTTCGACTGGAGTGAACCAGTCGCGGTGAACGTCTCGTTTCCGCACCAGACCCGCTTGTTGATGCTGCCGACATACGGGTCGAGCGCGGAGAACTGGCACCACCAGCCGCCCGCCACATGAACCCGGATCTTCACGGGGCCTCCAGCCGCCGGCACGATCGAGAGAGCTCGACCGGAGACTGCCGGGGGAGAGACGCGGGCATGGCTACTCGCCGCTGCCGGACCGGCTGCCGAACCAATGGCCGCAGCCGTCGCCGTCGCAACGACAGCTCCGCGCAGCCAGCTCGAGGTGCAACCTGGCTGCTTCGATTGCGGGCAGTGCCCCATCGGGGCCTCCTCGGCGAGTGTGGACTTCCGCACCACTGTACGACTGTCCAGTGCTACTGTCCAGGCCCATGAAGAGCGGGCTCATGGGATTGGCGGAGATCGCTACGTTGCTCGACGTCAGCCGCTCTCGGGCTGATCAGCTGGCGCGAACCAAGGACTTCCCAGACCCTCGAGCCGAGCTGCGCGCCGGCCGGGTCTGGCGCACCGAGGACGTGTTGCGGTGGATGGAACGGACCGGCAGGATCGCCCGATGACAGCCCCGCTGACCAACGAGGAGCTGGCCTACTACCGCACCGAGATCGAGCGTGATGGTGGTCGGGTCTTCTCGGAGAAGGAAGCCATTGCAGCGCTGCTCGCCACCATCGACGCCCAGCGAGAGGCGATGAGCCCAGCCGAAGGCCAGGACTTGCTTCCGGGAGATGTCCCCGAGGCGTTCGCGCGCTTCGTATTCCAGGCAGCCATGACCGAGCGTCGATGTGCCGAGCTGTACGTCTGTCTCTCGAACGGGGGCGCCGCCACGATCGACAGAGACCGGCAGCGCCTCGTGCTGGTCTCGGGAGAGCAGCTGTCCGCCGCGCCACCAGCCGAGGAACTGACGTCGTGTGGTTCTTCCTAAAGCGGGGCCAGGCGATCCCGCCCGCCAATGCCGATCTCCGCGAGCAGTACCTCGCTGCCCTGCGTCTCGCTCTTGTGCACCAGGCGTCAGCCGGTCGGGTGATCCGGGTTCTCCCTGACGGCCGCGAGTTCTTCGAGCGCTCCGGCGAGTGGGAGATGGAGGTCGCTGAGCTTCTCGATCGGGTGGGTGCTTCTGACGCTGGTGCCATCTTCGGACTCGGGGGCCACGGCATCCTCGAGGAAGTGCCGGGAGGTGGCCTGCGCCAGGGCATCGAACGACGCTGCGTCATCCTCGACGGCCTCGTAAACGACATTGACGAGTACGGCTCCTCGTCTGGTGAACTGCCGGCGCTCGCCGAGTTCCCTCGGCTCGGGCCAGCGTGGCTGCGAACGGTTGCGACTGCTCCGGCTCTCGCTGTTGCAGCTAAGAGTGCGCAGCTTGGGCCCGGCGAGCCGGCCAGCGGACGTTCCTAGCCGGCCGGCGCAGAATGGAATTCACCCCTAAGTACGCCGCGCTCTTGCGCGACATCGGCTCCCGCTACAAGGCGGCCCGGTTGGGAATGCGCCTGTCAGCTCGAGCGGCCGCCGATGCCACCGCAACTCCGAGCCCCAGCGGCCACCTTGATCAGAAGACGTGGAGGGCTGTCGAGCGCGGCTACACCCAAACGGAGCACGGGCACGTCCCCTACCGCGCGACACCGTTGACGTATGTGGCGATGGGACAGGTTGTCGAGATCGATGGCGCTGCGATCTGCCGGGAGCTTGGGCTTGAGCCAGTCGAGGTCCAGCAGCGGCGAGAGGATCGCGTGGAGAGCGTGGGCGAGCTTCGGGCAGAGCTCCTCGACCTTCGACGTCGCGTCGATGCCATCCTGCGGCGACTGGACTGAAGCTGCTTGACCCGGCCGGTCAGCAGCCGAGCGCTACATACCGGGCGTAGGACCCTGGATTCGACAACTCGTTGCACTGACTCGAGTTCGGATTCGTCGGACCCGCGGGCGCCTTGTAGGTCTGGGTGAAAGTCTGCTGAGCCGGTTGACGGGTAGGCGCCTGGCTCGGCGATGAGTTGATCCTTCCCACGAGTATCAGTACGCCCACAAGCAACACCCCGGCTGCGACGAACCACCTCACGGGTGGGACGCTACGCCTCCAGCGTGCTCGCTGCCCCGTATCGGATTTGACGACTGGTTCATCGCTTTTCCCCCTCGTGGTTCGCGATCGCCGCGCGCAGTCACCGCCGCGGTCTCTGGCCGGCTCCGATCGGTGCCTCTCGGGCAGAGCGGCGGGCGGCCGCTGGTCGGATTCCTCGTCGAGGTGACGGCCGTTCTGGCGTCACGAGCGCTTGTGGAAGATCTGGTGGAACGAGTGAACGATCTCAACGAGATCTCGCTGTTCCCCTCACGAATCAACGTCCTTGTACGCGCCCCGTGCTCATCGAGGCGCGCGCCAGCGTTTGCCCACGTCTTGGCCGCCATCGCCGCGCCGAGGGACGCCAGGCATCGCTCCTTGCGCGTGCGTCCACGGGACATTTGCGAGGGACCCATTCCCGCGCCAGAGCAGGTCCGAGATCTACGAATCGAACTGCGGCGTGCGTATGGTCAGGTAGGCGACGTCGCGCCAATGGCAGACTGCCGCGATGCACCGCGCCGCCACTTTCAACACCGCGTTCTACGAGACGGCCGCTACCGTGATGCCGATCTTCTGGGTTGCCATCGCTGTGGAGCTGCGCGTATTGCGGCCATTCAAGGCGGGGTGGCTCCGGTCCGTGGGCATCGTTCTCTTCTGTGCTGCGGGCAGCTCTGCGTCGTATGAGCTGGTCTGCTTCCTCTCCCTCTACTACCGAAAGAACTGGCATAGCGGACTGTCCGTGTTGATCGCCGCGGGCGCGCTTCCATTCATCGCGTTGGTCGCTGGCTTCTTGGTCGCCTTGTGGGGAGAAGATGACTAGCTGACCAGGCAGCACCAAGTCCGCGATCTCATCCCGACTACTCGTGGCACTCCGGCTCGCACGCCTGGTCGATCCCCACGGGCATACGCTGATGCGCATGGATTGGACGAGGGTCCCTACCACTCGCAACTGGGTGCTCGTCGATGACAGTCGGCAAGCCGTCCGTCATATCGCCGTCCGTGAGCGGTATATCGGTGAGACTGACGGCACTCGCTACGTCGTCACCGGTCGGGGCCACGAGATGAGCACCCACTTCTCCATGGACGAGGCCAGAGCTGCTGCCGAGGCTTCCCTGAAGGTCTGAGGCGCTTTCCTTGCAGAGCAGCGGTCGGAGCACACGCGGTCGGCTCGCTCGTCACCGGCAGAGCATTCGCAGCAACCGGTCTCTGCCACGAGGACAGGCGCGGGTAGCCAAGCTGCGCCCCCGTGAACCGAGTTCCGCGAGCGGCGGGCCCGTCCCCACTCAGGTGCCCGTTTTGACGTGGGCTGCCATGACCCGTCCGGCCTGGTCGACGTCGCGGTTCGCCAAGTGGAGCTCCAAGTCGTCGAGGACGTGGCTCGCTTCTCGAGCGGTCAGCTCCTTGCGACTCGTGATGGGTCTGCCGGCGATCGCTGAGCAGAACCCGAGTGCCTGATCCCGGTTCGCGATTCCGAACTCGTTGAGGAGGATGGCGATGCGGCGCAGCTGTCCTCGCACCGCCGGCTGTCCGGCCGGGCCGGTCATCGCCCATTCACCGTGACTCGGCGGGCGGGGCTCCTCGACGACGGTGAGCCCGCGGCGCGCAAGCCGCTCGTCAAGGTCGAGAACGGCAAGTGCTCCTGGTGGACGACGGACGCCACCAACTCGGCTCGGCCGTTCAGCTCGGCGGTCACTGCAGCGCGTCTACGTCGATCGGAGCGCGGCGGAGTTCGTTGTTCGAGACGTAGATGTCGTAGCCACCGCGGCGGTACGTCTCGTTGCCGATGACCACCACGCAGTTCCAGCCGCGGTGCAGTTCTTGGACGGGCACGACAACGAGCCCGGTGCGCGGAAGACGGAGTACGAGGCCTTTCACGTCGTGGACGTAGTCCCTGACGATCGGAAGCTCGGCGAGTTGCTCGGTGATCGACAAGCCGCCCATTAGACCGTCCTCTCAGTGGCGGCGTAGGTGGACGACTCGAGCAGCCATTCGCCGCTGACGCCAATGCCCAGCGACAGGACGCAGAAGAGGGTCGACCTGGCTCGCTCGGCCGTCAGGTTCTCGATGAGCCCACGGGCGCCCTCTTCATCGCCGGAGACGAGGAGAGCGACGAAGGCACCAGCGATCCGCCGCGCCTGGCTGACTTCCGCGTCGTTCACCAAAGCCCCCCTTCGCGCTTAACTCTTGGCAGGCCCTCGGCTTCGCAGAGGGAGCAGCTCCGAGCGATCTGGTTGGCGGACGAGTCGCGCAACTCGGCTTCGAGGTCCCTCACCCGCAGGAGGTGCTCGGCGAGTCGGTCGGCCTGCTCGGCGCGCTTGGTGCAGAGCAGTTCCACCCTCCGCCGCCGGACCACCAGGGCCAGCGCGGCGGCCGTGGCCAGAGCCGCGAGAACCACCGGACTGGCCTGAGCCCACGATGACAGGAGAGGCACCTGTGTGGCCGCTAGAGCGTTTGGGGGGTATCGGAGTGCCCGGAAAGGCATTGCGGCGCCCAACGCCACAAGCACACGGCTCTCCGGTGACCAGCATGCGACGGAGCCAGACGATTTGCGGACGTTCTGAGCGGTCCGTACCGGTGTTCTGCTGGGAAGTATCTTAGTGGCTAAGAGGTTGCGCGGTATATGCGCCCTGCGAGGGGTGGAGCGTGTCTGCCTTTCGAGTCCTTCCCCCATCAAGCTCCTCCCTCGTCGTTGAGTCCCATGCGCTCGGCCCATTCCCGAGCCCTCCGCTTCTTGGTCTCGTAGGCAGCCCATCGACGCTCACGGTGTCTGGCGGACCTGGCGCTCCACGGGCTCTCCGGAGCGAGCGCTATCCCCGCCGTCTCCACCAGGCGTGCGTGAAGGCTCTCGGCCGATTCGTGCAGGTGTGGCGCCAGCGCTTCGGCCAAGCGCAGGAGCGTGCTCGCACGGGTTCGCTGGTAGCCGCACTCCAGTACCCACAGCTGGTTGTCTGAGAGGTGTGCCTCGGCAGCGATGTACCGCCGGCTGCCTCCCGCTCGCTTTCGCAGATCGGTCAGCAGCGCTCCGAGCCTTTCGGCGTAGGGGATCTCCTCGTCGGTGAGCGGTCGCATCGAGTGGCTGCGCGCCTTGGGAGCTGGCTGGGTCACGTCACGCTCCACGTAGCTGGGCGAGGGCGCGCTCCAGTTCGGCTCGCTGGGCTGGGTGGGCGTCTTGGTCGTACAGCGGTTCGCCCCGGGTCTTCTCGGAACGCATGCGGATGCGATCGAGGACCGCGAGGCACATGTCCCGACGAGGGTCAGTGCCGGGCGCCGCCAGCGCCTTGCGCTCGAGGTCGCCGAGGCTCGGTCGCTTCGGCTGGATGGCTGGCTTCGGTCGGTTGGCCTGAGCCAGGAGAGCCACCGCCGTCGAGACTCGTGGTGGGCGAACGGGCTCGGTCACCGGCTGGCGCACCGCGCCGGCTCGTGCCCGGCTGTCCGGCCGGCGCTTGGAGCTCGGCTCGACCTTCGGCTCCTCGGCATGTGTCGGCAGTTCCCAGACGTAGCCGTTGGCGACTCGTCGGGAGGTGACTTTGAGTTGGGTCTTCGCCCGTTCGAGGGTCCGCTTCGACAGGCCCCGATCCACGCCTTGCGTCACGAGGTCCGCCAACCGCGCGGGACCGGCCGCGAGCACGTCCGCCAGAAACAGCACCGCCAGTTCGGACTTGGTGGTTGTGGGTGTGGCCATTAGGTAGCAGTCCCTTCCATGTATCGCCAGAGTTCTTTTCTGTTAGCTCTTTCTCACTAGGGGGTCATGGGTGACCCCCCCTACGGATCACCAGTGACCCCCCCTGGGGGATCGTGGGTGACCCCCCACGTGCTTGGCGGACCAGTCGCCGGCTCGCCTTGGATGACCCTCAATATCGGCGCCGTCGAGCGCGCCTCGGAGGCATCCGCAGACCTCTGGATCTCGATGGTCGAACCATCGCCTCGTCCCCCCGGCGGACCATTCGCAGCGATGGTGAGAAGTTCCAACGCGGTGTGGCGGAGCTGGACCCTTTTTCCGTCATCGTGGGCCGCTGGTTGGCGGACCTGGCGGTCCGACGTGTCGCTCGGATCGACGTCGTTACCGCTGGTAGCGGTGGCCGTTGGCGGACCTGGGCTCTCTCGTTGGTGAGTTGGCGGACCAACAGAGGGGGGGTCATCTACGACCCCCCTGAACCGGTAGCGATTCGAGAAGTTGCCGCCGGCCGCTCGGGAACCTCCCCGCTGCACGACTTCGATCACGCCCATCTCGATCAGCGCTCGGAGGGCCCGCTTCACCGAGGGCTCGCTCAGCGCCGTCTCCTCGGCGATCTTCGCCTTCCCGGGCCACGCGACACCGTCGTTGTTGGCGTAGCCGGCGAGCAGGAATGCGACGAGCCGAGTGGCGCCCGCGACCGTTGCAGGCAGCGCGCGAACCAGCTTGGTCGTGGCCAGGTTCACGGCCGGCCTCCAGAGCGATTGAGGTTGCCGGCCCCGAGGCGTTCATGGGTCACTCCTCCCGC
>JAODBN010000419.1 GCA_025463965.1 Acidimicrobiaceae bacterium | reverse complement strand
CACTATTTTGGCATGGTACCCCGCTCACCGGCAGGGAATGCTGTGACCGCTGATCTTTAGTTATGCACTTGGAGGACCGGATGACCGGCCAGGCACCACGGAAGAGTTTTGGCAGCGACAACCACGCGGGCACCCACCCGGACGTCCTGCGCGCGGTCGTCGAGGCCAACACAGGCGACGCGACTGCCTACGGCGCCGACCCCTGGACCGAGCGGGCCATCGGCGAGCTCAAGCGCGTGTCCGGCGCGAAGGGCGAGGCCTACCTGGTCCTCAACGGCAGCGGGGCGAACGTCATGGGCCTCGGTCTCCTGCTCGGCCGGCACGAGGCCGTCATCTGCGCGGAGACCGCGCACATCAACACCGACGAGTGCGGTGCGGCCGAACGCATCCTCGGCACCAAGCTGCTGACCGTCCCCTCGGCCGATGGCAAGATCACGCCCGAGCTGATCGCCGGGCGGCTGGCCGGACGAGGCGACGAGCACTTCGCTCAGCCGGGCGTGGTCGCTGTCACCCAGTCCACCGAGGTGGGCACCTGCTACTCCCTCGCGGAGCTCCGCGCGATCAAGGAGTTCTGCGCGGCCAATCAGTTGCGCGTCTACCTGGACGGCGCGCGGCTGGCCAACGCCGCGGCGTTCATCGGATGCTCCGTCGCCGAGATTGCCTCGTGCGCGGACGTGCTCAGCTTCGGCGCCACGAAGAACGGCGCCATGGGGGTCGAGGCCGTCATCGTCATGCACGCGGCGGATGGAGCCAACGCGAAGTACCTCCGCAAGCAGCACATGCAGCTCTCGTCCAAGATGCGCTTTCTCGGGGCGCAGTTCAACGCGCTGCTCGCCGACGACCTCTGGCTGCGGAACGCCGGGCACGCCAACGCCATGGCTGCCCGGCTTGCGGACGGGCTCGCCACCATCCCCGAGGTTGAGGTGGTCTACCCCGTCCAGGCAGACGCGGTCTTCGCCCGCCTCGATCCCCGTCACGTCGCCTCGCTGCAGCGGGACTGGATGTTCCATGTCTGGGATGAGTCGACTTCCACGGTCCGCTGGATGACCGCCTTCGACACCGAGGAGAGCGACGTGGACGAGTTCCTGGCCGCCATCGCGGCCGTGACCGGAGCCCTCTCGGTCTAGCGCCCCGCTTCGCCTTACTGGCTTGGTTTCACGTGAAACATCACCCCGGAGGGCCGGACCGGGTTGCGTCGTTTCACGTGAAACCAAGCTCAGCGAAGCAGCTCAATCGACCCTCGGTTGCCGTTACATTGGAACTGACGGCCGCGGCTCGGGACACCCCATGACTAGCCCCGGGCCGATCCCCGCAGCTACAACAAGCACGCACACAGGAGAAATAGTGGCGCAGCAACGGCGAGGTCTCGGCAAGGGCCTCGGGGCACTAATACCGGACGCTCAGCGCACGAACCACGGCGCGGTCGGCTCGGTCGGAACGGTTGACTCCACCCACCCGCAGAGCGCGGTCGGGGTCACCTCTGACTACCTCGTCGATGCGCCAGGAAGGCGCCCCCCCGCCGACGTCGACGGCGGACTCCGTCCGGTCGACGGCGCCTATTTTGAGGAAATCGCGATCGACTCGATCGCGCCCAACCCCCGTCAGCCGCGCTTGACCTTCGACGAAGACGCGCTCGAAGAACTCGCCGCCTCCATCGCCGAGGTCGGCCTGCTGCAGCCGGTCGTGGTGCGGAGGCTGGGCCCCGGCCGCTACGAGCTCGTCATGGGCGAGCGTCGGATGCGGGCGTCGCAGCGAGCCGGTCTTGTGTACATCCCGGCCATCGTCCGCGAGACGTCCGACAACGACATGCTCCGCGACGCCCTCATCGAGAACCTGCACCGCGCGCAACTCGACCCGCTCGAGGAGGCGGCAGCCTACAAGCAGCTGCTCGACGACTTCGGCGCCACCCACGAACAGCTCGCGCAGCGGATCGGTCGCTCCCGCCCGCACATCAGCAACACCCTGCGCCTGCTCGGCCTGCCACCCACAGTGCAGAGGCGCATCGCGGCCGGGGTGCTCAGCGCGGGTCACGCCCGCGCGCTTCTCGGGCTCGACTCGCCGCTGGCCCAGGAGCGCCTGGCGCAGCGGATCGTCTCAGAAGGCCTCTCGGTACGCACGGTCGAGGAGATCGTTTCCCTCGGCGGCGACGACGAACCCGCCAAGGCCGCCCGCAGGCCGATCACCGCGAAGCCAGTGGCACCGGCCCTCCGCAGCCTGTCCGACCGGCTCTCCGATCTGTTCGAGACCCGGGTCAAGGTGGAGATGGGCGCCAAGAAGGGCAAGATCACCGTCGAGTTCGCCACCATCGATGACCTCGAGCGAATCGTCAAGGCCATGTCCCCGGAGGCTGACGCTTCCCAGACGTAGCGCTCTGAAGGCTTGAAGGTCAAAAGGCTTGAAGGTCAAAGTCAAGAGTTGACGTGGCGGCGGGGCGCGAGGCGAGGATAAGTTTCTGCGGACGCTCCTTCGGAAGGTCCGCAAAAACTTCCCTGCGCCTCGATCCCTCTCTCACCCGCAGGAGAACCACGGACGAGGGGGTGTCTGCGATGGCGCCTGGGTGTCCGCAGGTCGGCGTGGCCACATGTCACCTACGCCATCGACAGGTTCCAGATCCTGTCACCTACGCCATCGACATCTCCTAACGGTGTCGCTGGCGTAGCCGACAGACGCGGCTTGAGGTCGCTGGCGTAGCCGACAGACGCGGCTTGAGGTCGCTGGCGTAG
>JAODBN010000099.1 GCA_025463965.1 Acidimicrobiaceae bacterium | reverse complement strand
CGCCCGGTCTCCTCGGGGAGCCGCACCTTGAGGACGCGGTCAACGAAGCCCTGCGTGAGTGGGTCGCCTCGGTCGAGGAGACGCACTACTGCATCGGCTCGGTCATGGGCCCGCACCCCTATCCGTTCATGGTCCGCGAGCTGCAGAAGGTGGTGGGCGACGAGGCCCGCGAGCAGCACCGGGCCGCGAGTGCCGGGCGCGATCCCGACGTCGTCGTGGCGTGCGTGGGCGGGGGATCGAACGCTGCGGGAACCTTCGCCGGATTCGTCGCCACGCGGGCAAAGCTCGTCGGGGTCGAGGCGGCGGGAGGCGCGGCGATCGGCCGAGGGGTGCCCGGGGTCGTGCACGGGATGCGCTCGCAGTTCCTGCAGGACGAGGAGGGCCAGGTGCTCGAGGCCCAGTCGATCTCCGCGGGACTCGACTATCCAGGGATCGGGCCCGAGCACGCCCAGCTCGCGGCGTCGGGACGCGCCCACTACGAAGCTGTCGGCGACGCCGAGGTGCTCGAGGCGTTCAAGCTGCTGGCCGCCACCGAGGGGATCCTTCCCGCGCTCGAGTCCGCGCACGCCCTTGCCTGGATCGCGCGCGCCGCCGAAGCCGGGGATCTCGAGCCCGGATCGAGTGTCGTCATGACGCTGTCGGGGCGGGGGGACAAGGACGTGGCACAGATCCGGGACCTGCTCGGGTGAGCGGTACTGCCGCCGCGAGTCCAACGGGCGCCTCGGTGCCGCCGGCGCCCGGCAAGGCGGGGGACGCGCACGATGGGGTCGGGCCCAGGCGACTCGAGGCGCACCTTCGTGCCCGGCGAGACGCCGGGCGCAAGCTCCTTGTCCCGTATCTCACGGGTGGGCTGGGCGACTGGGTAGAGGTGATGCGGGCGCTCGCCGCCGCCGGTGCCGACGCGATCGAGGTCGGCATCCCCTTCTCAGACCCGGTCATGGACGGCCCCGTCATTCAGGAGGCCTCCGCTCGGTCACTGGCCCAGGGCACCACGCCGCGCTCGGTTCTGGCGGGGATCGCCGGTTCGCAGGTGGAGGTGCCGATCGCGGTGATGACCTACTACAACATCGTCGCTCGGGCAGGCACCAAGCGGACGGCTGCCGAGATGGCCGCGTCGGGTGTGGCCGCGGCGATCCTTCCGGACCTGCCGCTCGAGGAGTCGGGTCCGTGGTGCGCGGAAGCCGACGAGTCGGGCGTGGAGACGGTGCTGCTCGCTGCGCCGACTACGCCGGATGCCCGCCTAGTGCGTCTGTGCGCGAGAAGCCGAGGGTTCCTCTATGCCGTGGGGCTCCTCGGGGTGACCGGTGAACGCACCAGCCTGGCTGCATCCTCGAAGGCGATCGCCCGGCGGTGCAAGGAAGTAACCGACCTTCCGGTGCTGGTCGGAGTCGGGATCTCCAACGCGGAGCAGGCCAGAGAGATCTGCGAAGTCGCCGACGGGGTCGTGATCGGCTCCGCCCTCGTCCGGCGGCTGCTCGAGGGAGCAGGTCCGGAGGGCGCGGGGGCCTTCATCGGCGAGCTGCGTGAGGCGCTGGATCAGAGCTAGCGCCGAGATGCACCGGGTGCCTGCGCCGGGCGAAGAGCTGAGCGGGCCCGGCAGGCCGCATGACTATGCGGGGCGCTGTATGATCATGCCATGACGGGTAGTGAGCCGCGGACCGCGGGCATCGTTGGAGCTTCGGGTTATCTCGGAGCCGAGCTTCTCCGACTGCTGGCGGGCCATCCCGAGCTCGAGGTGGCCGTCCTCCAGGCCGACTCCTCGGCGGGAAAGCCGCTGTCGGAGCTGTACCCAGGATTGCGCGCCGCCTACGGCGACCGACTGCTCGAGCCGGCCGACCCGGCGGGCCTCGAGGGTTGCGAGGTTGTGTTCGTGAGCGTGCCGTCGGGTCGCTCCCAGGAGATCGTCTCCGCCCTCGTCGGCACGGTGCCGTGTGTTGTCGATCTCGGACCCGACTTCCGGTTGAAGGATCCTGGGCTGTACCCGACCTGGTACGGATTCGAGCACCAGATGCCAGAACTGCTGGCAGGCGCCATCTACGGCCTTCCGGAGCTCAACCGGGCTGCGCTCACCGGCGCGGCCGGCGCGCCCGGCGGCGCGCTCATCGCCGCGCCCGGCTGCTACGTGACCGCGGCGAGCCTCGCGCTCGCCCCCCTCGTGGCTTCGGGGACCGTGGAGACCAACGGCGTCGTCGTGGACGGTGCGAGCGGGACGTCCGGGGCCGGGCGGGGCCTCAGCGCCGAGACCCATCACGCAGCGGCGAACGAGAGCTTTTCTGCGTACAAGCTGCTCTCGCACCGCCACACCCCAGAGATGGAGCAGGCGATCGGCGCGAGCATCGTGTTCACCCCCCACCTCGTGCCCATGACCCGAGGCATCCTCACGACCTGCTACGCCCGGGCCAGTGCACCGACCTCCACCGAGGCGCTGCTCGATGAGCTGGCGAAGGCCTATGTCGGCGAACCGTTCGTCGAGGTCGTCGAGGCACCACCGGCGACTCGAGACGTGCACGGGACCAACTGCGCACACCTCACCGCGCGATTCGATGCGCGCACGGGAACCGTGCTCGTCCTCGCCGCGATCGACAACCTGACCAAGGGCGGCGCCGGTCAGGCGCTGCAGGCGGCGAATCTCGCGCTCGGGCTCGGCGAGACCTCCGGGCTGCCCCGGGTGGCGGTGACCCCGTGAGCGTGACGGCCCCACGGGGCTTTGCCGCCTCGGGGATGGCGTGCGGGATCAAGGGGGACGACCGGTTGGACCTCGCGCTCGTGGCGGCGGATCCGCCCCGACCGGTTCCGGCCGCAGGAACCTTCACCACGAATCGAGCCGCCGCCGCACCAGTGCAGCTCAGCCGGTCCCACCTCGCTGCAAGCGCAGGGCGCGCCGGCGCCGTGGTGTTGAACAGCGGCTGCGCCAACGCCGCGACCGGAGCCCCCGGCCTTGCGGATGCCGGCGCGACCTGTGCCGCGGCGGCCGCCGAGCTCGGACTGGCTCCCGAAGAGGTTCTCGTCTGCTCCACGGGCCTGATCGGCAACCCGCTCCCGATCCGGCCGCTGCTCGCCGGCCTCCGGTCCCTCGTCGCGGCCCGCGGGTCAGAGCGTGAGGACGGGGATCTCGCGGCCCGGGCGATCATGACGACGGACACCCACGACAAGCAGGTCGTCATCGACGCCGACGGCCTGGTCGTCGGGGGCATGGCGAAGGGCGCCGGGATGCTCGCCCCGAACATGGCGACGATGCTGGCGGTGCTCACGACCGACGCCGTGGTGAGCCAGGCCGAGCTGGCTGCTGCGCTTCGCGCCGCGGTGACGACGACCTTCAACGAGCTGACGGTGGACGGCTGCACCTCGACCAACGACACCGTCCTTGTGCTGGCGAGCGGGGCCGGCCGGCAAGTAGGGCGCCAGCAGCTGACCGAGGCGTTGACCGCCGCCTGCGGCGACCTCGCGTTCCAGTTGGCCGAGGACGCCGAGGGAACCACCCGCGTCGCCCGGATCGTCGTGACGGGGGCCGCCTCGGACGCCGACGCCCGTCGTGCGGCGAGACGCACCGCCGAGTCGAACCTGGTGAAAACCTCGCTGTACGGAGCGGACCCCTACTGGGGGCGGATCGTCAGTGAGCTCGGCTCTTCGGGGGCCGCGTTCGACATCGACAAGGTGAGCGTGCGCTACGGCAAGGTGCTCGCCTGTCGCGACGGTGTCGAGATGGCCCACGACCGCGCCGCGGCGGCAGCCGAGCTTTCGGGGCGCGTGGTGGAGATCGTCTGTGATCTCGGCCTCGGGGACGGCTCGGCGAGCGTGCTCACCTGCGATCTCGGCCACGGCTACATCGACGAGAACATGCGGACCTCCTGATGGCCCACGCATCTCATCGCACCGCCACGACCGGGCTCGACCCCGAGACCCGGGCCGCCGTGCTCGTCGAGGCGATTCCTTATATCCGACGGTTCGCGGGCCAGATTGTCGTCGTCAAGTACGGGGGCAACGCCCTCGCCGGCTCGAAGGCGGCGACGACCCCTGAGCAGGGCCAGGTCCGTGGGAGCGACGTCGAAGAAGCGCTGGCGCGCTTTGCCGAGGACGTCGTGTTGATGGTGTCGATGGGGTTGCGCCCGGTGGTCGTCCACGGCGGTGGACCCCAGATCGGCGCGCTGATGGAGCGGCTGGGCAAGACGCCGCAGTTCGTGGACGGGCTGCGGGTGACCGACGCTGAGACCCTCGACATCGCGCGGATGGTGCTCGTCGGAAAGGTGAACCGCGAGATCGTGAGCGCGATCAACCTGCATGCACCGCTGGCGGTCGGTCTCTCGGGCGAGGACGCCGGTTTCATCACGGCGGCAGAGCATGACCCGGCCCTCGGCTTTGTGGGCGACGTCGTCGCCGTCGACCCTGCGCTCGTGGTTCGGCTGGCCGGCGAGGGTCTGGTCCCGGTGATCGCGACGATCGGCGCGGACGAGAGCGGCCAGGCCTACAACATCAACGCGGACACCGTGGCCGGAGCAGTGGCCGAAGCGCTGTCGGCGGAGAAGCTGATCTTTCTCACCGACGTGGCGGGCGTGCGCTCCCGGCGGGAGGACCCGGACAGCCTCGTCGCTCGACTGGACGCGAAGTCTCTCGACGATCTCGTGGCGAACGGAGCCGTCGGGGAGGGGATGATCCCCAAGGTCCAGGCGTGCTCGCACGCGGTGCGCAACGGGGTGGGATCGGCTCACGTCCTCGACGGTCGCCTCCCGCACGTGCTGCTGCTCGAGCTGTTGAGCGACGAGGGAATCGGCACGATGGTGACGGCGTCGTGACCGGGCTGGCGCCAGCGCAGGGACACCTCATGTCGACCTACGCACCGGCTCCGGTCAGGTTCGTGTCCGGCGCGGGCGCACGGCTCGTGGACGAGGACGGCAAGAGCTACCTCGACTTCTTGTCCGGGCTGGCGGTGACCTCGCTCGGCCACGCCCATCCGGCGGTCGCCGAGGCGCTGTGTCGCCAAGCGGGGCGACTGCTCCACGTCTCCAACCTGTTCCGAAACGAGCTCGCCGAAGACGTCGCTGCCACCCTCGACCGTCTGATCGGCGACGGCCAGCCGGCCGGCGGCAAGGTCTTCTTCGCCAATTCGGGAGCCGAGGCGAACGAGTGCGCGTTGAAGCTCGCACGGCGCTTCGGCGGGCGCGGGCGCCACGTGGTCGTCTCCGCCTACGGCTCCTTCCACGGGCGGACGCTCGCCACCTTGCACGCGACGGGCCAGCCGGAAAAGCACGAGCCGTTCGCGCCCCTCCCCGAGGGGTTCCGTCACGTCGCCTACGGCGACGTCGGGGACCTGGCTCGGGTCGCGGACCCGAGCGTGGTGGCCGGCGTGCTCGTGGAGCCGATCCTCGGCGAATCGGGCGTCATCGTCCCGCCGCGGGGCTATCTCTCGGACCTGCGGGCCCTGTGCGACGAGCGGGGGATCTTGTTGATGGTGGACGAGATCCAGACCGGTCTCGGCCGGACCGGGCGGTGGTTCCGCTTTCAGGACGAGGACGTACAGCCCGACGTCGTGACCGTGGCCAAGGCGCTCGGCAACGGCGTGCCGGTCGGAGCCTGCTGGGCTCGTGCCGAGGTCGCCGACGCCTTCGTCCCGGGCGACCACGGCTCGACCTTCGGTGGCCAGCCGCTCGCCCTGTCCGCGGCGAAGGCCACCCTCGACACGATGGTCGAGCTCGACGCCCCCGCGCTCGCATCAGCGGCCGGCGCCCACCTTCGCGCAAAGCTCGGCGAGCTCGACGGGGTGGCGAAGGTGCGCGGCGCCGGACTTTTGCTCGCGGCGGTGCTGGAGCAAGGGATCGACTCGAAGGCACTCGTCGCCGACGCGCTGGCGCTCGGGCTCGTCGTGAACGCGCCGATCCCTGGTGCCGTTCGCCTCGCCCCGCCCCTCCTCGTGAGCGAAGCCGAGTGCGACGAGGCGGTCGCGATCCTCGCGGCCGCGCTCGCCCAAAATCGCGGCGAGAGCGGCCGGATCCGGGGCGATTCACACCACAGGAACGCTGACGAACAGGAGGGCCGATGACCCGCGACGTGCTCCGTCTGAGCGACCTCGACGCGTTCGAGGTCACCGCCGTGCTCGACCTGGCCGAGGCAGACGGGCTGGACCCCGTGCTCGCCGGACGAGGCGTCTCGCTCCTGTTCGAGCACCCCTCGGCGCGGACCCGCAACGCGACCGAGCTCGCGGTCGTCCAGCTCGGGGGCCATCCGGTCACCATCCGAGGAGAAGAGGTGGGACTCGACCGTCGCGAGACGGTGGAGGACGTGGCGCGCACTCTCGGCTGCTTCCACCGAGCGATCTGTGCGCGGGTGGCGCGACACACCACCCTCGAACGGATGGCGACGGCGCTCGACCGGGCCGGCATGGACGTTCCGGTGATCAACCTGTTGTCCGACCTCGAGCACCCCACCCAGGCGCTGGCGGACCTGCTGACGATCCGGCAGTGCTTCGGTGGTCTCGCCGGGCGCCGCCTCGCCTACATCGGCGACGGGAACAACGTGGCCCGCTCTCTCCTGGACGCCTGCGCGCTGGCCGGGGTGCAGGTGAGCGTGGCGTCGCCCCCCGGCTACCGGCTCTCCGAAGAGGACGTGGTGCGCGCCCGCGAGCTCGGGGGCACCGTCGAGCTCGTCGATTCGCCCGAAGAGGCCGCCGAGGGTGCAGACGTCCTCTACACCGACGTGTGGACCTCGATGGGCGAGGAGGGCGAAGCGGCCCAGCGCCGCTTGGACTTCGCCGGCTACACGATCGACGACGCACTTCTCGAGCGGGCCGGTCCCGACGCAATCTTGTTGCACTGCTTGCCGGCGCACCGCGGCGAGGAAGTGAGCGAGTCGGCCTTCGAAGGCGTCCGAAGCCGCGTCTGGCAGCAGGCGGAGAACCGGATGCACGCGATGCGCGGCCTGCTCGCGCTGGTGCTCGGGGACGGGAGCCGGGAGCAGGGATGAGCAGGGTGCCGAAGAACCGCCGCCAGCACCTCGTCGCCCGGCTGCTCGCCGACCACGCAGTGACGAGCCAGACCCAGCTCGTGGAGCTGCTGGCGGGAGAAGGAGTGCAGGCGACCCAGGCGACGGTGTCGCGCGATCTCGAGGAGCTCGGAGCCGTGCGCGTCCGGATGCCCGGCGTCGACCGCCAGGTGTACGCGGTGGCCGAGCTCCCAAAGGACCAAGTGGCGCCTGTCGAACACCTGCGCAGAGTCCTGGGGGAGTGGGTCGTCGAGCTCG
>JAODBN010000388.1 GCA_025463965.1 Acidimicrobiaceae bacterium | reverse complement strand
GGTCGCCTGGCGGGCCGCCTCGCGCAGACGCTCCGCCGCGCCGGGCTCGGGCGTCCCGTCCGCCTGCACCGTCAGAAAGCGGGTTGTCCGCTGGCCCCACCCTCGGACGCGGGGCGCCCGGTCAGGCGGGCGCTCGGACCGCTCGTCAGCGCCTCGAGGCGCGCGTGCTCAGTGTCGTCGGCGCCCTCGGCCTCCTCCACGAGAAGCACCGGGATGCCCTCACGGATCGGGTAACGCCGCCGAAGGCGGGGGTTGTAGAGGCACTCCTCGTCTGCCAAGTACCAGAGAGGGCCTTTGTCCTGTGGGCAGACGAGCAGCTCGAGGAGAAGCGGGTCGAGAGTCATCGCTTAGGCGGTCGCCTTCGTGCCGCCGGCCTTGGACACGAGGTCGAGCACCTCCTCGACGCGCGCCTTGCAGGCATCGCGGTCGGCAGCCTCCACGTTCAAGCGCAAAAGCGGCTCGGTATTGGAAGGCCGCAGGTTGAACCACCAGTCGCCGAAGTCGGCCGTGAGCCCGTCGAGGAAGTCGACCTGGGCGCCCGCGGCGGCAACCTCCTCGGCGACCGCCTCGACGATCGCGGCGGGATCGTCGACGGTCGTGTTGATCTCGCCCGAGTCCGCGTAGCGCTCGAAGGGCTTGCGCAGCTCCGACAGCGAGACGCCCGCTCGGGAGAGCACCTCGAGGACGACCACGGTCGCGATGATGCCGGAATCGGCCCGAAAGTTGTCCTTGAAGTAGTAGTGGCCCGAGTGCTCCCCTCCGAAGACCGCTCCGGTCTCGGCCATGACTCCCTTGATGAAGGAGTGCCCGACCCTGGTGCGCACCGGGATGCCGCCGTTCTCCCGGACCACCTCCGGAACGGCCTTGGAGCAGATGCAGTTGTGCAGGATCGTGGCACCGGGGTGCTTCTCGAGCATCGCCTTGGCAACGATCGCTGTGGTGGTCGAGCCGGAGAGCGGCTCGGCCTTCTCGTCGACGAGGAACACCCGGTCGGCGTCGCCGTCGAAGGCGAGGCCCACGTCCGCGCCCGTCTCGAGCACCCGGGCACGCAGGTCGGCGAGGTTCTCGATCTGAATCGGGTCGGCGGGATGGTTCGGGAAGGTTCCGTCGAGCTCGCCGTAGAGCACCTCGAGCGTGAAGGGCAGCCCCTCGAACACCTTGGGGCACACGAGCCCGCCCATCCCGTTTGCCGTGTCGGCCACGATGCGCAGGGGGGCGAGCGCCGAGATGTCGACGAAGGAGTGCACGTGCTCGGCAAAGGCCGCCAACAGGTCCATGTGCTCTGGCTCGACGTCCCCTACACCCGGCTGGTCGGGCGCCGAAGGGAGCGCTTCCTCGGCCAACGCCCGGATCTCTGCGAGCCCGGACTCCTGGCCGATCGGCGCCGCCCCGGCCAGGCACATCTTGATGCCGTTGTACTGAGCCGGGTTGTGCGAGGCGGTCAGCATGGCGGCCGGGGCGTCAAGGTGACCCGAGGCGAAGTAGGTCATGTCGGTCGAGGTCAGGCCGAGGTCGACGACCTCGAGCCCGGTGGAGGAGGCACCGGCCATCAGCGCCCGGGCGAGCTCCGGGCCGGACGAGCGCATGTCGTGGGCCACGAGGACCCGGGTCGCGCCGGCCGTGTCCTGCACGAAGCGTCCAAAGCCCACCCCGATCGCCCAGGCCACCTTGGCATCCATCTGGTCGGGCACGATGCCCCGGACGTCGTAAGCCTTGAAGATCGCAGACAGGGAAGAGGGCGTCATGGTTCGCGGAGCCTACTCAGGACGGCGACGCCGACCGCTCCTGCCGAGCCGTCTGCGCCGCGCCGTTCGGGCTGCGTCGAGCCATCGAGGCGCCCTATCGAGCCAGCGCCAGCGAGATCACCGTCACGGCGTTGAAGGTCAGGTGCGCCACCATCCCCGGCCCGAGCCGCCCGGTTCGCCGGGCAAGGACCGACAGCGCGATCCCGAAGCCCGCGAGGCCGAGGAACTGCAGCGCCTCGAAGTGGACGAGGCCGAAGACGAGGCCCGTGATCACCACCCCGAGCACGCCGGCGATGCGCTGTCCAAAACGGGCCAGGCGCCCGACGAGCGCCCGCAGGACGAGACCGCGAAAGAACAGCTCTTCCACGAAGGGACTGCCGATGCACAAGAACAGCCCGAGCACGACGAGCGAGGCGCCGTGGCCGGTGCCGGTCACCTGGTGGGCCGGGCCGCCGAGTCGTTGGTAAAGGTGCGGCACGAACGGCAGCAGCGGGGCCTCGAGCGCCGGGACGAGCGCGTACTGGGAAGCGAGCCCGACGGCGACGCCGAGAGGGATATCGGGCCACGGCGACAACGCGAGGCCGTAGTCGTCGCGCAGCAGCACGAAGAGGCTACGACCCGCCCGGTCCCCGTTTCGCCGGTGCCAGGAGATGCTGGCGAGCAGGACCGCACCGAGAAAGCCGGCCCACACCCCGACGAGGTCGACGAGGTAGGTCCCGACGTCGCTCGTGCGTGCCGGATGTCCCGTCGCCGCCCCGTAGGCGGCGACGGCGAGCGCAGCGAGGAGTTCGGCCGCGGCGAGCCCGAGGGCCGCCTCGATGAGCCCGAAGGAATTCGCGCCGCGCGGAGGGACCGTCGCGTCCCCGTCGTCCGGCATCGAGCGCATCGCGGGAAGCGTCGTCGGACGGGCACCACCGGGTCAACTCGCCCGGGGGCGGGACAGGCGCCCGCCGCCAAACGCCTAGCATGGCGTGCGTGAGCCGCCAACCACAAGACCCTCGCGCTTCAGGACCCGGACGCTCCGGTCAGGGAACGCCCTCGGGCAACGAATCGATGTGGCGATGGGGCATCGCCGCGCTGATCGTGGTCGTGCTGCTGTTGTTCTTCGGTTCCTCGATCGTGAACCGCAGCTCGTCGCACTCGATCTCCTACACGAAGCTCGAATCCGCGCTCAACGCCAAGCAGGTCGGCAGCGCCCAGATCGACAACGCCACGGGCACGATCACCGGCACGTTGTCGAACGGCCAGAACTACACGGCGTCGGGCCCGCTGCCTGCCACCGAGAACGAGATCAGCGCCATCCAGGCATCGGGCGCCCGGCTGACCTTCGTGTCGCCGAGCTCGAGCATCGTGCCGGTGCTGCTCGAGTACCTGATCCCGATCTTGCTCTTCCTGGGGCTGTTCATCTGGCTCAACCGCCGAGCACAAGGCCAGATGTCCGGCATCATGTCGATCGGTCGCTCCCGGGCGAAGGTCTTCTCGACCGACCGGCCGCGCACGACCTTCGGCGACGTCGCGGGCTACACCGGTGTCAAGCAGGAGATCAGCGAGGTCGTCGATTTCCTGAAGTCGCCCGGGCGCTTCCGTGACATCGGCGCCCGGATCCCGAAGGGCGTTCTCCTCGTCGGGCCGCCCGGAACCGGCAAGACGCTGCTCGCGCGGGCCGTCGCCGGTGAGGCCGGCGTCCCGTTCCTGTCGGTGAGCGGCTCGGACTTCATGGAGATGTTCGTCGGCGTCGGCGCCTCCCGGGTCCGCGACCTGTTCCAGACGGCTCGCAAGCAGGCGCCCGCCATCATCTTCGTGGACGAGATCGACTCGATCGGCCGAAAGCGCGGGGCGGGGCTCGGCGGCGGCCACGACGAGCGCGAGCAGACGCTCAACCAGATGCTCTCGGAGATGGACGGGTTCGACCCGTCCGAGGGGGTGGTGATGATGGCGGCGACCAACCGGCCCGACATCTTGGACCCCGCGCTGCTTCGTCCCGGACGCTTCGACCGCCAGATCGTCGTCCCTCTCCCCGACCTCGAAGAGCGCCGGCCGATCCTCCAGGTGCACTGCCGCGACAAGCGCATCGGACCCGATGTCGATCTCGGCGTGGTGGCCCGCGGGACCCCCGGGATGAGCGGCGCGGACCTCGCCAACCTCGTGAACGAGGCGGCGCTGCACGCAGTCCGCCGTGGCGCCCAGCTGATCGAGATGAAGGACTTCGACGCGGCGCGCGACCGGGTGCTCATGGGCCAGCAGCGCGAGAGCCTGGTGCTGTCCGAGGACGAAAAGGAGCGCGTCGCCTACCACGAGTCCGGCCATGCCGTTCTTTCCTACGTGCTCGAGAACGCCGACCCGCTGCTCAAGGTGAGCATCATCCCGACGGGCATGGCTCTCGGGGTGACCCAGCAGCTCCCGCTCGAAGAGCGCCACATCTACAAGCGTGAGTACATCGAAGACTCGCTCGTCGTCCGCATGGGCGGGCGAGTGGCCGAGCTGCTCGTCTACGGGGACCTTTCAACGGGCGCTAGCGACGACCTCCAGCGCAATACGGAGCTCGCCCGCAAGATGGTCCGGGAGTGGGGCATGTCCGAGAAGGTCGGCCCGATGGCCTGGGGAGCCCAGGGCATGGTGTTCCTCGGCGAGGACCTCATGCACTCGCGTGACTACTCCGAGGATATGAGCCGGGTGGTCGACGAAGAGGTCTCGCGCATCCTCCACGAGCAGGAGGCCCGGGCACGCACGGTGCTCGAAGAGCACTTCGAGGGCCTGAAGGCCGTCGCCCAGGCCGTGCTCGAGAAGGAGACCGTCGACGGCGCCGAGGTCGGCCGCCTGATCGACGAGGCCTACGGACGCCCGGTCCACGACAGCACCGCCGTCCCCCACTTCGCCGGAAGCATCTTCGGCGGGGGCCCCATTCTCCCCACCTCGGAGTAGCCCGGCGCGTCGCCCCGCTGCGACGGCAGCGCGATGCCAGTTGTCCTGCGTCGCGGGTTCATCGCTAACCGGCCATTGGCTTTTAACTTCGGCGCGACGCATTCGCGCCCACGCGTCTTCGTAGGCGGCCGCGACCGCGCATTGCAATCTCGGCTAACGTCGCTGCCAATCGAGCCCTAAAGGACTCGATATCGGATTACCGCTCCGGGAAGCGAAGGGGCTTCCGGGCTCTAGGAGGCTCAACAAGATGCCAGTGCGCACCGTTGTCGAAGAATTCTGCGACGTTTGCTTCAATGAGAACGATAGGGAGACCGTCGCTACCGACCGGCTGCCCTTTGCCTGGCAGGGAAGGGACTTTCTGTTGCTGGTGTGCGACCAGCACGTCGGCCCGATCCGTGACGAGCTGCAGCGCCTGAGCGGCCTCGCGAGCCCCCAGACCGGCTCCAGGCGGGCGTCCTCCGCAGCCCGCCAGCCGAGGGCGACGGCAGCTCGCGGGCCGGCAAAGACGCTCTTCTCGCAACTGGACGACGCCGAGAAGGGCCGCTTTCGCAAGTGGGCCAGCATGCCGAACGCCCGGCGCATCTCGGACTCGCGCGTCCAGGAGTGGTCGGCCGCAGGCCGTCCCTAGCGCCCCCTGTCGTCGCCTTCGTCTCCAATCGGCTGCGCCGTGTTCGGCGTGACACCGCTGCCGGCGGTGGCGCCGATGCCCTGACTATCGCTTCGAGTCTTTGCGCACGGCCACCGAACAGCGCGGGCGATTCAGTTATTGCGTAACCGGCGTGGCGAGCGGAGTGCCAAACCCCAGGGCTTTGGGGGATGCCTTCGCATAGAGCGAGCCCGCCACCACGACCGGTTGCGAGCTGCTGACGATGAGGGCCCGGCTCCCCGCCGGCGGGGGCAGCTGTGCCAACGAGACGGTGAGCGCCCCTCCGGCGGGAATCGTGAAGCTCGGAAGCGCCGCCGGGGTCGCCGGGGCGCCGGGGAGCGGAGTTCCGGCAAGCTGGCGCAGCTGGACTTGGGCCGGAACCAAGCCCGGGTTGGACACCTCGAGCAGCTCCCCCTCGCCCGTTCCCGCAGCGGCGGGGACGACCCAGCGCTTCGTGGGCGAGGCGACCGCCTCGCCGATGGCGTAGCCGTCGGGAAGGTTCGGGAGCGACGCCACGAGCGGCGGCCCGACGATCACGCGCACCGACACGCTCTTTCGTCTGCGCACGCTCTTCCCACGGACCTTCTCGGTCACGACGCGCACCGCGTGGCGAGTGACCGAGGTGCGCGGATACGCGGGAGCGGAGAGCACGAGCTCTCGTGCCACGACGACGGCGCTGCCGTGCACCACGGTGAGGTGCTCGTAGCGGACCGCTCCGGGCTGGGCCTCGCCCCCCGGGGCGAGCGCCAGAATGCCGCCGGCGGGCACGGTCGCCACGGATTCGGTGCGACCTCCGGTGCCTCCGGTGAGCAGCTGCAGGCGCGCCGGGGAGGGACCGGGGTTGTAGACGGCGAGCTCCTCGGTCGTACCCGGGCCAGCGGGCGCGGGCGGGAAGGTCCACTGACGCGACGGCGCCGGGGAGGCGGACACGAGCGACTGCTCGACGCCGTGCCCACGCGCCACGGTGAGGCGGGCGCCGGCGACCAGCTGGCCGCCCTTGGAGGACACCGTCGTCGCCACGAGCGCCCGTCCCGGGATGGCCCGCCCGACGTCGAGCACCACGACCGAGCCGGCGCCGACCGGAACGCCCTGGAACGACGGCGGCGCGGCGGGACCATTCGAGGTGGCGAAGCTCACGTCGGCGACCGCCGGGGTGCTACCGGGGTTGTAGAGCGAGAGCGACACGTCGTCGGCGTTCTGGCTGCCCCCGGCGGCGAGGTAGGACGAGCTCGAGGTGTGCGAGAGACACGGTGAGGCGAGCGGCCCGGTCGGCCCGTCGATGGTCTCGTCGATGGCGATGCCGGGTCCCCCCATCACGACGCTCGCCGCGAGCTCTCGTCGAGGGCCGCCCGTCGGCAGCCCGTAGCGGTCCTGAGAGCGGGCGCCGACGGCGATCACGTGCGTCGTCAGGCTGCCGTCGGTGCCGCTCAGCACGATCTCGCCGCGAACCGCCCGAGACCCGGCGTTCGCGACCCAGATGGTCGAGGCCTGCGCCCCCTTGCCCACCGGCAGCGGACCTGGGCAGTACCAGGCGGCCGAGAGGACCGAACGCGACATGCGGACGACCGAGTCGGGTGCCACGCTGACCGTCGCCTCGGCGCCGGCGTGGCGGTGCACGGTGCCGTCCGCAACACCGGCGAGCACCAGCAGTGCGACCACAAAGGCGACGATGGGCAGTCGTCGGGTCAGCGCGGCGCGATGAGTCCTGGTCACGAGGCGCCTCCCTGGCCGACCGACTCGAGGACTGCCGGCTCGCCGTTGTCGCCCGCGCCATCGCTCGGCGCGACCGCCGGCTCGAAGGAGTGGTGCCGATGCGTCCCGTGCGCTGGCAGACGGTGCCGACGCGACCGGCGGCGAGCGCCGAGGGCGATGAGCACGCCCACCCACAAGAGGACCTCCGCGACCATGCCGAGCGTGCGCAGCACTGCGGGGGTGCCGCCCGCCACCGGGCGCGTCGCGGCTTGAGCGGTCGGGCTCCAGTCCGTGTTCTCGAACACGAGCGCGCCGCCCTCGCTCGGCAGCTGGTGGAGATCGCCCTGGGCCGCCAGCGCGACGAGCAGGCGGCCGGGAGGCGGCGCGGCGGGCGATTGCTGGAGCGGTCCGAGCACCGGGGCCATCGACCGCGGGACGATGATCTCGCGCACGCCCTCCTCGGCGACGAGCCGCCCCAAGGTGACGGTCTGTCCGGACTCCGAAGCGACGACTGCTTTCGCGAGCGCGTTGGCGCGCCCGGGGTTGGCGCTCAGCCACAAACGGCCGGCAGTCGGGAGCCCTCCCGGGGAGACCGCCATCGCCAGGCCCGGAGAGAGCTGCCATCCGGGGAGCGGCAGTGCGGCGGGGTCGCCGAGCCACAGCACCTCGGCCCGGGACCTCGCCTGGGGGTTCGGCCCCCCAGGTCGCCCGGTGAACGACAGCACGGCGTCATAGCCGGTAGAGGGAAGGCCCCAGCGGCCGCTGGCGGTGGCCCCGAGCACGGGGAGAAGCCCGGCGACTGCGCAGCAGCCGAACGCCGCCACGGCGACGTGGCGCCAGCCGAAGCGTGCGAGTCGCAGATCCGCGCCGACCGCCGCAGCACCGAGCCCGACGGCCGCGGCGACGAAGGCCGCGGCCGGCGCCAGCAGCACTTGGAGCGACCCGCCCCCCGAGCCCAGCCAGCCCTGGTCGGCGGCCCACGCGAAGGCGAAGGTCCCGAGCGCCCCGCACCACAACCGCGCCCCCCAGGCGAGGCGCTCTCCCTGGCCGATCAGCAGCACCAGCCCGGCTGCGGCGAGCAGCGCCCAGCCGAGAAGCCCGTGCCCGGTGGGACCCATCCCGAAGCGCAACAGCTCCGACAGGCTCGGCGACGTCGAGGGGTTGCTCTCGGCGCCGAGCAGCACGCTCCAGCGGGCGCCCGGCTGGACGAAGGTCACCGCCCAGGGCAGGCAGAGCACGAACGCCACGAGCGCACCCCCGGCGCCCACCGCCAGCATCCGCAGCCCCGATCGGGCGTCGCCGGTGAAGAGCCCGCCGATGGCGAGACAGAGCGCGCAGGCCAGCGCCACGAGCACGACGAGCGGCACGAACGAGCCGAACAGTGCAAGCAGCACCCCGAGCGAGAGGCACTCGAGCGCGATCGACTGCCCTGCCCCCTCGCGTCGGGCGAAGGCTCCCGTCGCGCCAGCACGGGCGAGGCGCGAGATGACCCACGGCATGGCCGCGAAGGCCACGAGCGCTTGGAGCTGGCCGCGGGCGATGTCGTTCCAGGCGAGGGGGAGGAACAGGTAGGCGACGACTCCGACGAGACGAGCGGCCGGCGGGGCGAGCGGGCGCAGCAGCCGCGCCATGCCGAAGGCCCCGAGCGCCACCCACACCACGAGTTCCACGACGAGCAGCAGGCCGGTGGCGCCGAAGAGCACTCCGCCCGCCAGGCCGAGAAACGCGAAGGCCGGACTCGCCGGCCCCGGCCCCTGGAGCCCTGCGTCCTGCCAGCCACCGAGGAAATGGCCGAGCATCGTGGCCGGAGACTGGATCGGGAGGAACTGGCCGACGAGCGGCGTCGGGTCGGCAAGGACCGAGCGCGAGCCCACCACCAAGATCAAGGCGACGAGCAGGGCCAGCGAGAGCACCCAGCGGGGGCGCCGGTCCCGGCGCCGGGCGACGCGCTCGGTCGACATCGCCGCGGCGAGGCTCGGGCGCGAACGTCCCCATGCGTGCATGCTCTCGCGAGCGTGCGGAAGCAGATAGCGGATCAGTCTGCTCGTGCGCCGGCTGAGCAGGCGGGCGACGACCCGGTCTGGGAGGCGCCGAGCGCTCGCCACCTCCGCGCGCGCCAGGCGCAGCTGGCGTTCGGGAGCGAAATTCCAGCGCCAGGCCCCCACCACCTGGTGGACCCGACGGCGCTTTCCGACGAGGAGGAAGTAGATGACCTCCGCCACGCTCAGGACGGCGAGCTGAGCGACAGCCGTCCATCGCCGCAGCCGTCCGTAGTTCTTGAGCACGGCCCGCAGCTCGTGGCGCCACTGCAGCGCCCGGGCCTCGGGACAGGGCCGGCGCCGACTGGCGGTCGCCTCGAGGTGGCGGACCTCGGCCGAGGGGGCCACGACGACGCGCGCGC